>CASDWR010000212.1 GCA_949284665.1 uncultured Rikenellaceae bacterium
AAAAAGGAGGGATACCTCTCCTCCTCTACCCTGTACCGGCAATAAGGTATTACACGGCACTGCACATATCTGTCCATATATTTACCACAGACTATTCGTCAAGTCTGACATCGTATTGCTTGTAAAAGAGATTCGGCTTCACCTTCGCCTGTAAAAACACTCCGGCATCAGGATATTCGGTTAACCATGCCACCAAAGCATCCGACATTTCACGAATCTTTTCAGCCGGCAAACCACGCGTCCGCTCCCGCTGAATTTCCAAATCTCGCCATGCGAAAGATAATGCAAGCCAGAGTCTGTTCCATGCGGGAGCAAATGCATCGGCAATCTCTCTTTCTGCCTCAACAGATTCTCGGATTCTCCCGATCTCAGCCATAAAACGGTCATAATCAGCCTCATTTTTAAGCGTGGTTCCAGGGATGCTGCAACCGGTGCGCACGATACGTTCCATCGCATCATAGGCCCTTTGTGCAACCGGCCATGAGTCACCAAATCGGCACCGGATGAAATCAGCCAACAGTCGCTCCATATTCGCATTGGGTTGCTGAGCGATCTTACCAAGCATGTAATGATTCAGTTCATAAGTCCCCCAGTCGCCTGGTTCGCAATAGATGGATATGCCGCAAATGCCTTTTTTAAGATACCACTGCACATCTTTTTGCATGTAACGGGGTAACAAAACAGGCAAACTGTGCCATGCGTATTTGCGATAATAGGAATAAATACTGATTTCCCCTTCGAAGCCATCCACCCACCTTTCCAAGGCATCGCGGTAGGTATTATTCGCGCCGCTTTCCTCATAAATCTGCCGCTGGAAACTCTGCCCGATCGGACAAAAATCGACCAGTACGCGTTCATTTAGCACATATTTCATGGATGGCTCCTTATAAAGCGAATATGCCAAACATTCGATTTTCAATTTTGGGAAACGTTCTGC
The DNA here is from genome assembly GCA_949284665.1 of uncultured Rikenellaceae bacterium. Taxonomy (GTDB): domain Bacteria; phylum Bacteroidota; class Bacteroidia; order Bacteroidales; family Rikenellaceae; genus Tidjanibacter. The sequence continues at coordinate 938 of CASDWR010000212.1, forward strand.
AATTTGGTTAGCGACACGATTCACCAACCGGACATGCATGTCAGAATTGTCGCCGATTCGCGCACACGCATCACACTCACACCAGCGAGCTCCGTCAGGCGGCCAGAAATCAAATATATCGATCTCGGGATGTTTCTCGAGATAACGCAACAAACTGTTTACCAGATACTCCTCTGCATCTTCGTTTGAGGTACAAAAAACGCGTTTCATCTCACGGCTTCTCTGCCCATCAACCATACCGAACCACTCGGGATGGTCACGGAACAGTTTCCCATCCTCCATCGCTGCGTTCAGAAAATTCTGATATCCGTGACCGCCCACTTCAATCAAAATACCGCGACGTTGTAATTCCGGGATCAGTTCGTCACGTACCTTGTCCCACATCACCCTTCCGCGTCCCTGATAGTCGATGGGAAAGACAAAAACATTATACTGCAACTTAGGCATCCACTCGATCAACTGTTTCATATTTTCCACAGTATGCGAATGGCCCTCCTCGACATACAGTTTTCGATATTTCAACCGTGGTTGACGTACGCTTTTCGTTTTCGAATCATAACGAAGGGTCGGTGAAAAAGGGACATATTCGTATGCGTCCTCGTAAAAATCGAATCCCGGAGCAAGCCATCGGCAACCCAGCTCTTCCAGGAAAGAATAGACAACGTAAAGCAATCCTCTCGGGCCGCCCGCCTTCAATTCAATACTATCATGCCGAAGTTCCACGGCATACTCTTCTTCTCCCATACGGCAGTCATAATCGAGGATAATTGCACGGCTTTTGTCCGAAAACTGTGAAAATCCGGCTCCGGTCATCTTATTCAAATAAAAGACAAGTTCCTCTGCAGCCAAAACCGCTGTTTCATCCTCTTCCACCCGATTGACGATCGCGTATTCTGCACGACCGTCTTTCGCAAGCACCACTTTTTTCGCCTCTACACGAAAAGTACATGCAACGACGCACATCAGCCCCGCGCACAACAATTTCCATTGACAATTCATAACAATTTGTTTTCCCTAGTTTCTTTTCTTCCCGAACAGAAAGAACATTGTTGCGGCACCGGCAGGATCCAGTACCCACCACCAGCACTCCGCATTCGGGACAAAGGTAACTTTTTTTCCCGAAAATTTTCGTCCCGTACGAACTTTCATTCACTCGTCACTGTCGAAATCGAACCCTTCCATCAGTGCATCCATCTGCCTGCGTTCCTTTTTCGTCGGACGTCCGGCACCGCGATCACGCACAATAAAGATCGTTTCACGCGGTACGGTCAATTTATCGAGTTCTTCCTGCGGCGTATTATTCTCTGCATAAAGAACGACATTTTTTGCCGGTTGCCGACTGGAAACCAATTCCTTGACACGATAGGTGTAGATCACCGGCATCTTTCTGACCCGAATCTCATCACCAACCTTCACCTCGCGCGAAGGCTTGCACACAGAGCCATTGACCCACACGCGATTGTTCCGACAAGCCTCCGCCGCGTCACTTCGTGTCTTGAATATCCGCACGGCCCACAACCATTTGTCGATGCGTATACTGTCCATATCATTTTACCTCCGTCGCAAAGGTAACCATTCCCGGCAATATCCGTACAGTCCGATACCATACGAACACAATATCATTACAAAATTTTTGTATTTTCAAATGTATGTTTTAACTTTGTAATCGCAATTCGTTTCGGTGAATTGCTTGTTTCGTTTCGGTCTCAACAAAAATCCAGTAATTTTCAGACAAGACCGAGCACAATTTATCCCCGACGTGAATTGCGGCTCACGCTGTAATGGCACGGGATATGAAACAATTGTTCTACGCTATACAGCGTGGGCTATATGTGCTTTCTTTTGTCTGGGTAGCTGGAATCCTTGTTGAGAGAAAAGTGCGGTATGGTCCACGTTTTTATTTGCCGGACCGCCGTGAACGGATCGGATTCACCGAATAAAAGACATAAACGGTGACTCGAATCGAATAATGGGGTCCGGCGTAACACAATAGGGGGAAAAGTTACATTCAAGCCGGAATCACGAGGGAGTCACCGTTTTTTTGATATGTCTGATCAAGTCTCCGTTACCGTGTCTTTGGCGATTCCACCACCTTCCCCTATCCGTAATACTCATTTTGCAAGTTCCGAAACATTAAAGACATCAAGGTTGCGAGAATTTTGAACAATACCTGAAGTGTGGCACCTCCTTCGAGCGACTCAATGTCTGCATGAGGGGAACTCCATCGATAATAATGTTTGAAGTTCCCCTCCATTGACAGAAATGCCCCCACAAATTGTCATGTTTGCTCCGGCACCGGACTCTCCGGAAGTTGTGATGATTTGAAGCCCGAAACTAAACTTTGAAATACCGTACCTCCTGTGGTTCGCCAAATCCCAACCCGATTAAACGAAGAGGCAACTCCTCTCACATCACGCCTTAACTGCATACCGCAACCCTCAACAACCGCCTCACCGGATTTGTTGCAGGTCTCAGATGATTTAACCGTAGGCAGTCTTGCCCTTAACGACAGGCACTCAAACACGCATCATACCGATATGATAGTTCCACATACACTTGCCGACAAGCGAAATTACAAGCACAAACTTACCATTACGGCCTGTCGCAGTAGCCCGGTTAGACTGTTTTGCAAGCACTGACCCATGATCGTTTTTTTGTCAACAACACTTTCCACGCTTACCTGTTATCGGATTCTGGGCAAAAGCCCCGTTACCCCCAAATAACATATGAAGAGTAAATTGCAAACACCAATTATCCTCCAGGCAAAAGTGCCACACCTAAGAAAGTCTCGTCTATGTTGATTCTGCCGCCCGCTACTTATGCGCATCAAAATAACGGGCAAGCTCATATACATTCATATTGAGTTGTTTCATTAGGCGAGCAAGGGGTTGATATACTTCGTAGTTATTATCCACCAGTCCCTTGTTCGAGTCGACATTTGAAGGGTCTACTCCCTTGGCCGTTGGATCGTTGTCTTGATAGCGGAACCAGTGCCAACCTACGCAGTTACCCGACTCCAATAGCCCAAGCGTAAAGTGTTGGTAGGCATATCCACGATCCTGTTGCGTGCGAACAGCAAAACCTGCTCCCGAGGTGTTTGCAAGCCCCGAATCCATACCCTTTGTGTAGAACTCTGTGATGACAAATGGTTTCTGCGCCCACTCTCCCCAATTCCGCATTAGCTCTTGGTCAGGAGTCCAAGAACCATAATAATTGATCGAAACCACATCGCAATATCTACCAGCTGCCTCTATGACCTCTTTGATATATTTAGGTTTCCCGTGTAGGCGACTACCTAAAAACATATGATTGGGGTCATATCTTTTGATAGCCTTAGATACAATTGAGTAGTAACGCTCGGCAACTAATCCCACAAAAGCTGCGCGATGTGCATCCGTAATCTGATCTCTGGTAATGTGCTGCTCTTCAAGCCATGCTTCAGCCGCCTTGCGACCGGGATCATCCGGATTAGGCAATGAAAGGTAGCCTTCAAGATTCTCAAGCGTTAGCGGCATCTCGTTGTCGGAGAAGTAACCCACCAAGTTCTTATCATCTCTGTATTGTACCAGTTGCTGTGCCTGCTCGTCGCAGAAAATTTCAAATTGAGGATCGAAAACAAAAATCGTCTGATTGGGATAGCCTATATTACCGGGACGTTGATATGTCCCACCCCGCTTTTCTCCATAGCGAGCCATAAAGTTAAGCATTGGGGTATAGGTAAATTGAGTCTCATTCTCCTTGTCAAACTCTCTGACCAAACTATCCTCAGACCACGAACCTGACCCATAAAATCCCAAAGACTGAAGCGTATCGACAGTATTTGCGATCCATCTCTTCTCATCGCCGAACTTACTTTTAAACTGAGACTTATTACGATCCGACTTTCCAGGGCGAACTCCGACTACAGCAATGTTCAGATTGCGGTAACCATAAGGGTCAACCATCCACCAGCGATTACCATCTTTGACAGCATAGAAAAAACCTGTTGCCTCATAACGTTTTGTACAATCGCTGCCATATTCATTTTGCGCAGTCACTTCAACTGCCTTAAATCCGTGCAAACTATCAACGATACGTGTATCATTCATCGTCCATTTTGGGGTTTTGCCACCTTTAAGACTTGAACAAGATTCAACCTTCATCGGACTGTAATCTTGACCTACTGCCGAAAGAGATATCATCGTACAGAGTACGATATTAAAAATTGTCCTCATAATCTTCAGAGTTGTTTTCATATTCTATTTAGTATATTTTGCAGACACGAATTGCATCGTCAAGCAGGTCTGAATAATTCTCCAACGTCTCAGCAAGCGCGGTGAGTCCAAAAACTGTGATTCCGCGCCAATTGGAAAAGTCAACATCGTTGTTCCAAGAACCATCTCCCAACATTACATTGTTTTCGCCCCACCTAAACAGTCGTTATGCCGCATCAATATTTTTCATCTCCCGTGTGACGGGCCACATACATCAAAGGGAGGATTGCATCAGTACAGTGTCCGTATATTCTGGCACATCCTGCACAAATAATACCTCCGTCAATTGACGGGTTATCACTTTTGATTGGATCCCTTATCAATGCATCACACCAATCCTTTAACAAAGAGAACGCCTCTGCTTGTCCTTTTTTAACAGGCTTTACTTTCGGGTTTGCGCTGCATCCACCGATGGCTAGAAATGCTAAAACCGTAATTGCGGTTAATCTCATTCCCGTTTGTAGTTTGTTAATTACAAAATAACATATAATACCGAAATGATAATGGTTGAATAGTACAAAAGAAGAGCAGAATAATATAGAAACCGCAGATTTTCCAAAAGAAGAGATGGGTTTCACGCATAGACAACCGCCCCAATACACACTTTGTGTGTTAGCAAATCTTCTCTTCTGTCATGCGATCGAATAGCAAATTAGGGTACACTTCTTGAATCGGAGGATATGTGATGGTTACAACCGTATTATGTTGGCTTTTAAGAGGTACAAAAGCCACAACAGGGGAGAACACATCCAGGGAAACATACCCATTGATGGTATGTCATCTACATCTATTTCACACGGTATGGGGCAGTGGGGCATACGTCAAATTACCACTCCCCCAAGCAATGACACCCGATGCAAAACATTCCCGGCCACATCATATTCGGGATATTTTTCAGGGGATGCTTCAATCCTTTCCACTGCGATGCGCAACAAGGCATCGGCATCGCTGCGAAGCCGTCTGCGAAGCCGTACCACACTTTCGTCAGAGACTGCTTCCACACCATCCCCGTCGTAACGAACGACACCCAAACCACCGGTCTGTGCCGACAATGCTGGCAATACCAGCATCTTCACATACAATGCCAACGGAGGTTTGATGTAGTCATCGAGCAAATCGGCATAATTCCCTTCCGCCAGGGCATCACATAACGTCCCGAGTACGGGGCGAATGAACTTTCTTTGTGCACTACGGATCACTGCCTCATTGACCATTCCATCACGGACTTCGTCCGGCCCTCCGAATGCAAGTTCCACCACTTCGGAAGGAGTAATCAAAAGTTTCATAACTGTTTCCATGAATTCCAATATTACATTTCCCGACTCCTCCCCCGAAAAGCATTCAGGGGCGGAATCCATATGGACTCCCATTCAATCGATATTGCGCATCGCATACTTGGTAATCTGAGCCACGAATAACTGTTCCAGCGGATTCTCCGGATCATAATCGAGTCCATCGGCCTTACGTGCCTCCCAAACCTTCATATAAAGCGGTTTGGAGCGGGTCGGAGGACGGTTGATGACCTGCAATGAAGAACAGTCCTCCCGCAATACCGATTGCATCACGTTGCGCAGCGGCTCAAGCAATTCAGCCTGTTCAGCCAAAATCACCGTATTGAGAGCTACTTCGTATTCATGCAGGATGCGTTCCGAATCGAAACCCGAAGCATAGTCCAGGCCACTCAAAGAACGAAACCAGGAATGTGCCACCACGATATCGGAAGTGGCCTGATCGTGCAATTCCCGCCAATCGCCTTCATTGGATGAAGCGATCGGAATATAACGCGAACTGTCACCCTGATCGCAATCCTTTATCATGAACATCACCTGCCCCGGTTTTCCGGCAAACTTGCGTTCGGCCGCACGGACCAATTCTTCCGCTTGTTCTTCGTTGTCGACTCCGCCATCGAGCAGCATTACGCCCGAGAGTTGGAACGAATTGTCCAGTCGGCTGATATTCCACCGGTCCGTTTTGTAGGCAATTGCCGAGACATTCATGCCTGCGATATAGGGTGGCACCCCGTAATGTTCGAACATCGGTTCATAATCCTTGTAGTGGATCATGGCATGGAGAAAACCGTCTTCCCCGACCCCGAATTCAGGATAGAGAGGCACGGCTTTCATTCCTGCCTCGGAATAGTGCAACCAGTCGTGATGGAGCAGGATGTGGCGGTCGTCGCGTCCCACCCGGCAACGCGAAGCATCCTGGTGGTAGAGTGAAAGGAAACTTCTGGCCGAATCTGTAACGATCTCAGCAAAAGCATTGCCGAAAAGCGACTTATCGAAAGCCAACCGATTAAGCACTTGCCGTAACGATTCACCCTCGCCATTGACACACTCGACGAAGTCCGCCAATCGCGGCAATCCTTCGTCCAATGAAAACCCTTTGCCGGTAATATAGTCGGCTTTGTCGTTGATGATGCGGCGATGGGTTGTCGAACGACGCGACATCAGGGCCAGTGCATGAGGAAACATGTTGTCGTCACCCCATCGCCAGAACTTACCCGAAGAGGCACCTGCAGGGAGTGCCCGCAAGAATCCTTCGGTCGAATTGCGCGGTGTAAACACACGCGGCGCATATCCGATTTTTCTCTTCTTTTCTGTCATAAAATATTATGGTACGAGTTCGATAAATGATGAATTTTGAATGGTTTCGACGAAAGTTGGGCCGATACCGGGTAGTCGAACCCTCTTCCTCGGATGTCCTGCGGGTACCCGATTCCGGATCGACAGTCTTTCGGAACCTCTTCAACGGGGAAAACGGTACGGAACAGTTGCATAAGATTATCGCAACCGTCCCGTACCGGATTTTACAACCGACCCGAGAACATTCGTGCCGGAGCCGTATCGGTACTGACGAGCACGACCGTCCGTCCGGCGCCATCGGATGGTTTCTGTCCCGACCGGGAAACGGCACTGTTTACCCGCAAGGGACGTTCCGATCCGAACTCGAGTGAATACCCGACCAAAAGTGAGTCGCCGCCGTTTGTCCCGACCACAGCGATCAAACCCGTAGGCGATGCTTCGAGCAAACTGCGCAAGGCTCGTCCCGAGTTGTCATCCATCCGTGGCAGAATCAGCGAGAGCTCATGAACTACGGTAATCGAGTTGCCCGCTACGGTCGTACGTTCCACCAATGATGCGCCGTCTTCCTGAAACTCATAGTCAGCCCAAGAGGCCCCATCGGCCAATATCACGCTTGAGAACGAATCCGTAGCGGCATCGTAAACGACCTCCGTCACCGCCGATGCCTCGACAAAAGAGAGAAGGCGAATGCCACCTCGTCGGCCGAGAGACGATTGCATGTATCCCGTCAGAGCCATCGCTACGCACCCTCCAAATACGAGAACGACACCAGTTCGGGCAACAGATAGTCGCAACCGGCCATAAAGAC
>CASDWR010000213.1 GCA_949284665.1 uncultured Rikenellaceae bacterium
ACAAACTGAGCTGTCGATTGATGGAAGGGCTTCCATACCGCCCGATAAGACACCTGGCCAACAGTGCCGCCATCGAACGGTTTCCCGAAGCGGAATATGACATGTGCCGACTGGGCATTGGACTTTACGGGTTCAGTCCCTTCATCGGTGACCGCCTTCGCCCCGTAAGCCGGTTGACAACCCGCATCGTACAGATCAAAGAACTTGCTCCCGGTCAAACCGTAGGGTATGGGAGGAAAGGGGTCATTACACGCCCTACACGCACGGCTACCATTCCCATCGGATATGCTGATGGATTGAATCGTCATCTGGGCTGCGGACGCTGGGCAATGTTGGTAAATGGTAAACCGGCCCCGATCATCGGCAGAATCTGCATGGACAGTTGCATGATTGACATCTCGGGGATCGACGCCCGGGAAGGTGACCCGGTCATCGTATTTGGTAGCGGTCCGGGCAATGGCGCGGACGACATGGCCAGCATACTCGATACGATCCCGTATGAAGTGATGACCTCCATTTCAGGACGAGTAAAACGAATCTATATCAAGGAGTAAGAATGGCCGGTATCCTGTATATGATCCCCTGTCCGATCGGAGATTTCGATCATCCGTATGAGGTGCTTCCCGCCACCAACGGTGAAATAATGCAGCGGTTGGATTATTTTATCGTAGAAAATTCCCGTACGGCACGCCGGTTTCTGAGTCGGGCCAATATAGGCCGTCCGATCGAAGAACTGGAACTGGCAGAATGCAACGAACATACGCATCCGAAAGAACTGGAACAACTCATCAAACCGTTGCTGGAGGGACGGAGTGCGGGATTGATTTCCGAAGCAGGGGTTCCAGGCATTGCCGATCCGGGGGCCGATGTAGCCGCGTTGTGTCATCGCCGGGGAATTCGCATCGTCCCATTAGTTGGACCATCATCCATTCTGCTCGCCCTTATGGCCTCAGGTCAGAACGGGCAATCGTTTGCCTTCAATGGCTACCTTCCCGTCAAACCTCCTGAAAGAGACAAAGCCATTCGCCGATACGAGCTCAGAGCTCAAACAGAAGGCCAGTCCCAACTTTTCATCGAGGCACCATATCGCAACGTTAAACTCTTCGACCGATTGCTTACTCTCTGTCATCCGGGAACGTTGCTGACTGTTGCCTTGGACATTACTATGCCCAGCGAGTCAATCCGTACCGCACCGATCCAAGAATGGCGCGACGCTCCCCCGCCTCCGCTCGACAAGCATCCGGCAATATTTATCATCGGCTCACTCTCTTCCCACCCCACCAGCCACCACACGGGCCCGGACAGGAAATTCGGACAAAACAAACGCAACCCGAAAAAAGTTTTGCCGATTCGCTAAAGATAGCTATCTTTGCACACCTCATCCGACAATGGAGAGGAGATGTGGAAAGATTTGACTGATTGCAAACCACAATAAAAAATCGCTAAAACAGCTCTTTTTTATTTCTTTCAAACAGCCAATTTTTCCCATTTTATACGTTTAACCATTAAAAAAATGTATTAAATGGGTTTTTTATTTACATCGGAATCGGTGTCCGAAGGACACCCCGACAAGGTATCGGATCAGATTTCGGATGCCATTCTCGACGAATTCCTGCGCCACGATCCCGAATCGAAAGTAGCCTGCGAAACACTTTGTACCACCGGTTTGGTGGTCGTTGCAGGAGAAGTACGCTCCGAAGCCTATGTGGATGTACAAGATGTGGCACGACGTGTTATCAATCGGATCGGTTATACAAAAAGCGATTACATGTTCGACAGTAACTCCTGCGGCATACTCTCGGCCATTCACGAACAATCCTCCGACATCAACCAGGGAGTAGTTCGCGAAAGTGCAGACGATCAGGGTGCAGGAGATCAGGGAATCATGTTCGGTTACGCATGCAACGAAACTCGGGAATACATGCCCGCCACACTCATCCTTGCCCACGTGATTCTCAAAGAACTGGCCGTCATCCGCCGCGAAGGCAAAGTCATGACCTACTTGCGGCCCGACTCCAAAAGCCAAGTAACGATGGAATACGACGACAATGGACATCCATTGCGTGTCCATACTATCGTCGTCTCTACCCAACACGACGAATTCATCCTTCCCGGAACGGGCAAGAGTGAAAAAGAGGCGGAAGAAGAGATGGGACGTACGATTCGGGAGGATGTCCGCAATATCCTGATCCCGCGCGTAAAAGCCCGCCTGGAACGTGCAGGAGACAAACTTGCTTCACTGATCGGGGACGATTATATTCTTCATGTCAACCCTACGGGGAAATTCGTCATCGGAGGGCCTCACGGCGACACGGGTCTGACCGGTCGAAAAATCATCGTCGATACATACGGCGGCCGGGGTGCACACGGGGGCGGAGCATTTTCGGGAAAAGACTCGTCGAAAGTCGATCGTTCAGCCGCATACGCCGCCCGCCATATCGCAAAGAACATGGTAGCCGCCGGTATAGCCGATCAGGTACTCGTACAATTATCCTACGCAATCGGCATTGCTCAACCGTTGAGCATCTATGTCGACACGTATGGTTCCCCCCGTCCCAATGCGTTGAAAGGTATGACGGACGGAGAAATAGCAAAACGTATCGGCAAACTCTTTGATCTCCGTCCGGCAGCCATCGTCCACCGATTCGGACTTAAAAATCCGATTTTCGAAGCGACCGCCTCTTACGGCCACTTCGGGAACCGTCCCTTCTCCCGGGAGGAAGAGGTGTGGGTGAACGGAGTCAAGACACTCCGTGAAGTCGAATTCTTCGGTTGGGAAAAACTCGATGCCGTGGAACTGCTCAAAAAGGAATTCGGATTATAGCACTTAACTATTCGACATGAAACCTTCTGCCAGATTGAAATATGCTGGAGTAGCCATATTAATCATCGTTTTAATGTGGCTTTTCGACGAATACATGTTACCGAATATCCACACCGAATACCCTGTAGCAATATGGGTCCAATACCTGCTGACCGTCCCTTTCGTGTTCAGTCTGCTGGCAGTCATCGGAGTATCGACCGGGGGTACCGTACTTCGCGACACACTCGGCATTACACTCGGTGCAGTAGCCTACATGCTGTTGCATCTTCTGCATTCCGGACTCTCTTTGCACGGACTTTTTTTCGATCGTATGGTTCCGGCGTTGTTGGGAGGTGTTTTGTTATGGTTGGCTGTCCGGAAATAAACCGGCAATAGCTCTCGCGGTGCACATGCCCTTATTCCGGCTTCAACCGATTGAAACGATCGATCCCACCGATCAGGGTCGTTGAAAAGAGTTTCCCGATGGGAAAGGCTGCTTGTCCCTGCAACCCGCATTCCCCGACAGAACCTGCGCATTCCTAAAGCAACAACGTGCGGGCGATACAGAAAGTATCGCCCGCACGTTGCAAGGGGGGGAGTAAAAC
>CASDWR010000214.1 GCA_949284665.1 uncultured Rikenellaceae bacterium
GAAGAGTTGTCTGAAGGACAAGTGCGTGCGGCTCTTACAGCAGCCATGAAGAAAGTGATGGAACAACCTGGAACATTCGATGAGGAGGGTTGGCTGACAATCGGCGTTTGCGGTGAACAGCCTGAATTGGGAGATGCCTATCTTTCGACGCCATGCGTTTATCTGACCTCGTTGGTATTCCTGCCGTTGGGATTGCCTGCCGAGGACTCGTTCTGGACTTCCCCGGCTCAAGAATGGACGTCCGTACGGGCTTTCTCCGGTCGTTCGTTCCCGATCGATACGTTCCTCAAACCTGTCAAAAAATCTACGAAGAAATAGTATTGTCATGAAGAAAAGAGTTTATATCATACTGATTTGTCTGTCCTTGTACTTTGCAGGTGAATGTGTGCCCGTGTCTGCGCAACCTACCGGTGCGGAAGATCGTACATACTGGGTCGAAACACTGACACAGATTGTGGATCCTGTCCTGAAACAAATGAGTAAGGGAAAGTTGCGTAAAAAAATGCCCGTAGAGACACTTTCCGGAGCAAAAAAACCATCAAATGCAAGAACAACCCATCTCGAAGCTCTTGGCCGTACTTTGACCGGGTTGGCCCCCTGGCTGGAACTCGGTCCCGACGAAACGCCCGAAGGGAAATTACGTGCCAAATATATTGAAATGGTGTGTTTGTCCATTAAAAATGGATTCGATCCGCAATCGCCCGATTATTTGAATTTCACGGTAACGAGACAACCGCTGGTCGATGCTGCATTCCTATGTCATGGGCTGATCCGCGCCCCACGTCAGGTTTGGGGTAATTTGGACGAACAGACCAAAAAGAACTTTGTTACGGAAATGAACAATATCCGGAAAATTAAACCGGTCGAAAGTAACTGGTTGCTTTTTTCCGCTATGGTTGAGGCCGCAATGCTCGAATTGACAGGGGATTGGAATCCTGCTCCGGTGGAGTATGCAATCATGCGTTTCAAAGAGTGGTATGCCGGCGATGCGTGGTACGGCGATGGTCCCGATTTGCATTTCGATTATTACAACAGTTATGTGATCCATCCGATGCTTTACGATATTTTGCGTATCATGCAAAAGCATGGCAAAGGAGAAGATGCCTTCTTTTCCGCTGAGACAAAACGTTTTATCCGTTATGCACAACAGCAAGAGCGATTGATCTCTCCCGATGGTGCATATCCGGTAGTGGGAAGATCGATTGCCTATCGTTTCGGTGCCTTCCAGGTATTGTCGCAGGCGGCACTTCAACACAACCTGCCAGACAATGTGACACCTGCACAGGTGCGCTGTGCTTTGACTGCCGTGATAGATCGTCATATGTCGGTCGACGGAAATTTCGATTCGAAAGGATGGCTCACACTTGGATTCTGCGGGCATCAACCCGAAGTGGCTGAACGTTATATCTCGACCGGAAGCCTCTATCTATGCACTGCCGTATTTCTGGCGCTCGGCCTGCCTGCCGACGACGAGTTTTGGAGCGCGCCATATACCGAATGGAGCGGAAAACGTGCATGGCAAGGCGATAGCAGTGTTAAACTGGATAAAGCCATAAAACAATAGACTCGATTTTTATTAATTTAATTTCTTCACTTAACGTAAATGAAAAAACTTCTCATGTTTTTTGTCGCCGCTTCGATTGGTATTGCGGCTTCTGCCCAGAGTAAATTCTCTGCGGCTTTCGATAAGGACGATGTTGTGACCGTATGCAATGCTGTTGCTCAATGGCAGGTGGCGAACCATGCCAGCTCTCGGCATCCGAAACTCGACTGGACCAATGGCGCTTTGTATCGTGGCATGGTCGAGTGGGGCAAGATGACCGGTGATCCCACTTATTTCAATTTTGTAAGGAATATTGGTGAGGAGTACAACTGGAGCATGTGGAAACGGACCTATCATGCAGATGATATATGTGTAGGCCAGGCATTTATTGAAATGTATAAATTGTTCCGTGAGCCCGAAATGATGCGCCCGGCGATGGAACGTGCTTTCTGGGTGGCCAACCATCCATCGAAAGCTCCTTTGGTGAAGACCGATCCGATCGGAAAGGATGAACGCTGGTCGTGGTGCGATGCACTCTTCATGGCTCCTCCCGTATATGCGGCTCTTTACAATCTGACGGGAGAAAAAGTGTATGTGGATTATATGGAAAACGAATTCCGTGAATGCACCGACTCGTTATTCGACAAGGACGAGAACCTCTATTACCGTGATTGCAAGAGGATCCCGTTGCGTGAACCCAATGGTGCCAAACAGCTTTGGGGCCGGGGCAACGGATGGGTTTATGGCGGTATTCCGTTGATTATCGAAAATCTGCCCGATGATTATCCGGTGGATTACTATCTGGACATTTTCCAGAAGATGACCAAAGCCGTTCTTAAAACACAGGATGAGAATGGCGCATGGCACTCCAGCATGCTCGACCATGGCAGCTATCCGATGCCTGAAAACAGTGCGTCCGCATTTTTCTGTTATGGATTGGCCTGGGGTATTAACAATGGTTATCTGAAAGGCAAGAAATACGAAGAGGCTTTGAAGAAAGGTTGGGCTTCTCTGGTGAGCGGTGTACATGAAAATGGATTTCTGGGGTACATTCAGCCTGTGGGCGCTGCACCTCGTGGAGATGACAGATCGGGATATAACAACAGCGATGTGTACGGTGTAGGGGCATTCCTGTTGGCCGGCAGCGAAATCTATCAGATGTGCGGCGGTGAACCTGCCAAGCTTGCAGATATTGTGAAATAGTGGAGCGACTGTTTTGTAAAGGGGACTCTTGCATGCAAGAGTCCCCTTTCTTGTATGAGGATTTCCCTGTTATGAACGATATCCAGATAGGTTAAAACCGTAGATTGGGGGGGGATAATGATGCGGAGAGGTGTCTCTATTCTGAAACTTTGGAACCTGGAGATTATGAGGTCGGAAAGGAGTTGTGTCGTCTTTCCCCGTGAAGGCTGAAATTGGCGTCTATATAAGTGACATGAGAAGGATTTGGGCAATTACCACACGTAAAAACATACAGGTCGGATATACGGTGGCATAAGCTACGGCCGGTTTATCGCTCGGGATGGTATCGTTTGCATAGGTCAGGGCCATCGGGTTGGCCATGCTGCCGCACAGAACCCCCGATATCGAACCGAAATCAAGATGCAAGACCTTCAGCGCAAAGAGTCCGACAATAAATGTGGGGATGATGGTAATGGCAAACCCCAAGGTGAGCCATAATAACCCTTCAGGCCTTAAAACCGTTTCGAAGAAGTGGGCGCCCGCATCCAGTCCCAAACAGGCAAGATAGGTAGACAGTCCCAATGCTCGAAGCATCAGATTGGCACTTCGGGTTGTATATGTGACCATGTGGAGTCTCGGTCCGAATGTGCCGACCAGAATGCCCACAATGATGGGGCCTCCTGCCAAACCGAGTTTGACAGATCCGGCAATGCCCGGGATTGCAATCGGTACAGCCCCTAATGCCAGTCCGAGTGTCATCCCGATAAAAATAGCGATTAGATTGGGCTCTTTCAGACTTTTGACAGCATTACCCAGAATTTTTTCAACGTTGTGTACGGCAGTTTTCTCTCCGACGACCGTCAATCTGTCCCCCATCTGAAGTGTCAGATCGGGAGTTGCCAATAATTGTACGCCTGAACGATAGACTCGGCTGATGTTGATTCCGTAGAGGTTGCGCAAACGCAACGAACTGAGGCGTTTCCCGTTTATTTCGGAACGGGTGACAACGATGCGTTGGGAAATCAACTGACTGTCGATCGCATTCCAATCTATATCCTGTTTGTTCCAGTCCTTTTTTTCCTGAGCTCCGAAGATAGCCTTCAACATGTCGACATCTTCTTCAATGGTGATGACCAGTATACGGTCATTTTCCGTTAGCCGTGTTTCGGAAGTGGGAATGGTCACCGCACCGTTCCTCCATAAGCGGGAAATGACGAATTTGTGTGTGGTAAGCGTTGCAACCTCTTTGACCGTCTTGTTGAAGATACCGGGATTTGTAATTTGAAATTCAGTGATAAAGGTCTGGTTTTTCCCTTCATCATCCTGAGCGGGAAGGTCTGTCTGGCGTACGAAGAATCTCCGTGTAAGGGCAATGGCAAGAATTACGCCTACGACACCCAATGGATATGTCACTGCACAACTTAATGCCGGGCCGCTGCTGGGCAGATCCAATTGTTTGAGGGTTTGTTGTGCGGCTCCGAGTGCAGGGGTGTTCGTTGTAGCGCCGCACAGGATGCCGACCATGTCAGGCAGCGAGACCCCGGTCGTCAAATGGAACAATACGGTCATCAACGTACCTAATACCACTACTGCAAGAGCTAATCCTACCTGCCGAATACCTCCGGCATGGAATGAACTAAAAAATCCCGGTCCAACTTGCAATCCCAATGCATAGACGAAGAGTACCAGCCCGAAACTTTCGGCATAGCCTAAAATTTCCGGATCGATCGAGAAGCCCAAATGCCCGGCAAAAATCCCTACGAAAAAAACGAAGGTAACTCCGAGCGAAATACCGCAGATGCGAATCTTACCCAATGCCAAACCTGCACTTGAGATAAGAGTGATGACGATCAGTGCCTGTAGTGCCGAGTGTTCGAATAAAAGAGAGTTTATCCAAGCCATATCGTATGCAGCATTGTTGGTTGCATGTTCAGCAGGCAAAGATAGTAAAAGGCAGGTGCAGAGACAAACGAAAACGAATTTATTCAGATTTGGCTGTGCCGAACCGAACCCTATATATACAGGGAGGTATTTTGGCATATATGTTGCGATGGGGCAGAAGCGGATAATGTGTTGACTCATAAGCGCCGCATGGCGACATAAGAAGAGAGTCGCCATGCGCGATGCGGCTGCACTGGGAACCGTAACACGGATGTCGGTGTGCCGGCCTGTGAGTTGCCATGTACGGGGAGACCGGTCGGATCGCAGCACTCGGATAGAGAATCGACGACGGTTTCCCTTCGCGGGAATGAGTAATTGTTGTATCATAAAAAAAATCGTATGAAAAAATTTTTACTGATTGCTTTGGCGTTTGTCGGCAGTGTATTTTGTGCGATGGCCGATGAAAACGAGACGGAAGATTCACGGGTTATTTTTGTCCACCGGGGTGGGTCCCGGGCGACACATTGGGAAAAAGAGGCAATGCGCCATTTCCGGGAGACCCATGTGGCCGGTTTCCAACAGTCGTCGCTTCCGCGATTCATCATCGCTACCCGTGAGAACAAGTTTTTGCTTGGGATAGGGGGCTATGTGAATTTCCGTACGGCATACGATTTCATGGGAATGGTCGATAACCTCGATTTCGTAACGTACGACATACCCGTTCCGGATACCTATGCCACACGGGAAAAGGTCTATATGGGGGCCAGTACATCCCGCCTTTTTTTCAAGGCATTGGCCAATACGAAACGTCTCGGTCGGATTACGGCCTATGTGGAAACCGATTTCCGGGGAGGCGACCCTGCCGGAGAATTGCACTTGCGGTTGGCATACGTCGCATTTCGCGGATGGTTGTTCGGACAGAACGTAACGACTTTCTGCGACCTGAATGCCTCGCCTACCACAATCGACTTCGAAGGTCCGAATTCCTATAATTTCACATTCAATACGATGATTCGTTTTACCCATGCGTTCAACAAACACTGGAGCATGGGAGCAGCTCTTGAAATGCCTGCATTGAGCGCTACGTACACCGATCGGCTTCAACCGATACCCCAACGGGTGCCCGATTTACCCGTGTATGTCCAATGGAACTGGGGACGAGGGGGATCGAGCCATTTGCGGGCATCGGCCGTTTTCCGCGATCTTTTCTACTACGATACCGAGCGAAACGCATCGGCCACGA
>CASDWR010000215.1 GCA_949284665.1 uncultured Rikenellaceae bacterium
GTATGAAGGGAGTTTTCATCAGATTGTGGCGATGCGTTATTTCGGAGCGGATACTCAAACGGTAGCATGTGCGACCTTCAAGGAGGTGGCCCGACAAGTGGAACGAGGTATGGTGGATTTCGGAGTGATGGCGATCGAGAACTCGATAGCTGGAAGCATTATTTCCAATTACAATATTTTGCAGAATACGAATCTTCAGGTTGCGGGAGAGGCTTATCTTCCCATTTGTCAGAATTTGCTTGTGTTGCCCGGTGTGAAGTTGGAGGAGATTGAGGAGGTTCATTCGCATTACATGGCGCTTCAGCAGTGTGAGGAGTATTTGGATGGCAAGCCATGGCGCTTGGTGGAAAGCGAGGATACGGCACTGAGTGCAAGGATTATAGCTGATGAGCGAATTTCCAATCGTGCGGCGATCGGCAGCTCTTTGGCGGCCGAACTTTTCGGTTTGGAGATTGCCGTTCCGGAAATCAACACGATCAAAAACAACTATACCCGTTTCATGATTCTCAAACGATATGACCATACCATCATTCCCGATGCCGATAAGGCTTCGCTTTACTTTAAGGCACGCCACGAGCGGGGAGCTTTGCTCGATGTGTTGCGGCAAATGGAGGATTATGCGGTCAACCTGACCAAACTCCAATCGTACCCGATACCAAGCGAGCCGTGGCATTATCTGTTCCATGTAGACATGGAATTCGATACGCTGTACGACTATGTGAAGATATTGGATCGATTGCAGGAGCATGCCGAGACAGTACATGTGTACGGCGTCTATAAACGGGGAGAAGAGTTGAAAAGTTGAAAGAGGTTTAACATTGAAATACAACGAAGTCATGGAGAGTAAATTTACCGTATCGGAACGCCTCAGTGGGGTGGGTGAGTACTATTTTTCGAAAAAGAACCGTGAGATTGCCGACATGCGAGCAGCGGGCACAGAAGTGATCAATCTCGGAATCGGCAGCCCGGACCTGCCTCCTCACAAGTCGGTTGTCGAGACATTGGCAGCCGAGGCCTCCAAAAGCACTACTCACGTATACGCTCCCTATAATGGGGCAGCAGTGCTTCGCAATGCGTTTGCCGATTGGTACGGACGTCATTACGGGGTGAAGCTCGATCCCAACGGCGAAGTGCTTCCCTTGATCGGTTCGAAGGAGGGAATCATGCATGTCTGTATGACCTACCTGAACAAGGGGGATAAGGCTCTGATCCCAAATCCCGGGTATCCGACCTATCGTTCGGCGGTAACGATTGCCGGAGGCGTGTGTGTGGAATACAAACTGTTGCCCGAAAACAACTGGTTGCCCGATTTCGAGCAAATGGAGCGGGATGGCGTCGAGGGTGTGAAACTGATGCTGGTAAACTATCCGAACATGCCGACCGGGGCAAAAGCGCCGAAGGACATGTTTGCCAAGCTGGTTGCCTTTGCCAAAAAACATGGAATATTGCTGGTGCATGACAATCCGTATAGTTTTATCCGGAACAGCCGTCCCGAGAGCCTTATGGCTGTGGAAGGGGCAATGGATACGGCGTTGGAGTTGAATTCGCTCAGCAAAAGCCACAACATGGCAGGTTGGCGTATCGGTGTGGTTGTAGGTAAAAAGGAGCGATTGAGCGAGATTATGCGTTTCAAGAGCAATATGGATTCGGGTATGTTCCTGCCGATGCAGAGTGCCGGGGCGGTGGCTTTGGGGTTGGGTGACGATTGGTATGCCCAGTTGAATGCCACCTATCGCGAGCGTGAGAAAGCGGGGAAAGAACTGCTTGATGTGCTTGGATGCAAGTATGACGAGGAACAGGCCGGCCTTTTCTTGTGGGCACGTTTGCCGGAGGGTTTTGAAGGCAATTGTTATGATTTTTCGGACAAGTATCTTTACAATGCAGGCGTTTTCCTGACACCCGGGGCCATTTTCGGCAGTGTGGGCGAACGATACATAAGGATCTGCCTTTGTGCTCCGGTTGAAACGCTTCGCCGTGCAAAAGAAAAAGTCATGGCTGTCAAGTAATCGAAAAAATCGGGTGGTGTTATTATGAATGCTGCGATAGTTGGTGTGGGCCTGATCGGCGGTTCTTTTGCTTTGAGCCTGAAGGAACATGGGATCGCCGACAGAGTGGTGGGTGTGGACAATGCATCCGACAATCGATCCAGGGCGCTCGAACTGGGACTTGTCGATGCAATGCTCTCTTTCGAGGAAGCAGTCGAGGAGGCCGATCTGATCGTCCTTGCCACACCGGTCGATTCGATTCCAATGCTGGCGATCAAGGCATTGAACAAAATATCATCGCAACAGACGGTGATGGATATGGGCTCGATCAAGAGCGAGTTGTGTGAGGTGATCGAACAGCATCCCAAGCGAGGTCGTTTTGTGGCAACTCATCCCATGTGGGGTACGGAATACAGCGGTCCGGATGCTGCCGAACGGGGCGCATTCACCGGCCGCACGGTGATAGTGTGCAATGGCGGGCAAAGCGATCCGGATGCTTTGGATTCGGTGATAAGGATATACGAAAAGATCGGGATGAACATTCTGCATATGGATGCCGAAGAGCAGGATTTGCATTCGGCCTACGTCTCTCACATCTCTCACATCACCTCTTTTGCCCTGGCCCTGACTGTATTGGAGAAGGAGCGGGAGGAAGATCATATTTTTGATCTGGCCAGCAGCGGATTCGAAAGTACGGTGCGTCTGGCCAAGAGTTCCCCGAAAACGTGGACACCGATTTTTTTGCGCAACAAGTACAATGTGCTTGATGTGTTGCGTGAACATATCCACCAGCTGCAAGTCTTTCGCCGGATGATCGAACGCGATGATGCGGAAGGATTGACGGCCGCCATGGAACACGCCAATTTGATTCGTAAAATTTTGAAATAGAAGGACGAAAGGAAATAAGAGTATGGGTACAAACCGTATCGATTTGAAGAGCCGGCGACCGTTAATTATTGCCGGGCCATGCAGTGCCGAGACCGAAGAACAGACTGTGGAAACATGTTTGCGGCTGGCTGAATCGGGTCAGGTGGATATGTTGCGCGCGGGTGTGTGGAAGCCGCGTACCAAACCTAATACATTCGAAGGTGTTGGTGAACGGGGGTTGGCCTGGTTGTCGAAGGTCAAACAGATGACCGGTATGCCATATGGTGTGGAAGTCGCTAATGCAAAACATGTCTATACGGCTCTTTCGTATGGTGTGGATATGGTATGGATCGGTGCCCGCACGACCGTCAGTCCGTTCAGCGTACAGGAAATCGCCGATGCGTTGCGAGGATCGGATGTGAAGGTGCTCATCAAGAATCCGATGAGCCCCGATATCGAATTATGGGCCGGCGCTGTGGCTCGAATGCTGAATGCTGGCATCAAGCCTGAAAATATCGGTTTGATTCACAGGGGGTTTGTCTATTACGGCAAAAGCCGGTTCCGCAATCCTCCGATGTGGCATCTGGCAATCGAGATGCGTCGTCGTTTCCCGGATATGGTGATGTTGGGAGATCCGTCTCACATTTGTGGAAATCGTGAACTGTTGGCCGAGGTCTCTCAGAAAGCGGCCGATTTGAGTTATGACGGATTGATTATCGAGAGTCATATCAATCCCAATCAGGCGTGGAGTGATGCATCGCAGCAAGTGACTCCCGGACAATTGCTCGATTTGTTGGAACAAGTAAAATGGCGTGCCGACAATGTCGAAAACCAGGAGTATCTCAATGCGCTCGACCGTTGCCGCGGGGAAATTGACCAACTCGATGCCGAGATATTCAACCTGTTGAGCCAGCGTATGACTGTATCCGAAGAGATCGGACATATCAAGAAGGTCAACAATGTGGCAATCTTGCAAGGGGGGCGATGGAATGCCATCGTGGAACGGATCACGTCACAGGCCCAACGACTCAATTTGAGTGAGGAATTTTTGCAGACGGTGCTCGAGGCGATCCATTTGGAGAGCATCAACCACCAGAACAAGGTGATGAACGAGTAGAGAAATCGGCGCAAGGAGGTTGGGAAAACCAAAAGTGGCTATTGTCGTTTGACGGGAGGGCGAGGGTGCAGGCAGCCCTTATCCAACGTTTGATTTTTTATCGAGGGGGGGGGATGACTCCCCCCTCTTTCGTCAAAGCCATTTCTTATGTTTGAAATAGAGGGATACGAGCAACGATACAAGGAGCATCAGACCGATCGCATACAGATATCCGAAACGCAGGTGCAGTTCAGGCATGGAATCGAAATTCATACCGTATATGCTGGCAATCAATGTCGCCGGCATGAAGAAAACGGAGGCGACGGTAAATATTTTAGTGGTGTTGCTCTGTTCGATATTGATCAGGCCCAAGGCGGTGTCCTGCAAGTAATCCAGACGCTCGAAACTGAAATCGGCGTGATTGATGAGAGAGTTCACGTCTTTTATCATCAGTTGTAACCGAGGATAAACGTCGTTCGGGAAGCGTTCGCTTCGCAGGATACCTGAAAGGATGCGTTGCCGGTCGAAGATGTTTTCACGGATCAACATGGTATTTTCCTGAAGGCTGTTGATTCGTTTGATTGCCTCCTTGTCCACGCTGTCGCTTTGACTGATATCTTTGCTCAGTCGTGCGATCTGTTTTGCAACGGATTCGACCAGGTCGGCATCGGCATCGATTCGAACTTCCAGAATGGAAATCATCAGATGATATCCTGTCGGGTATGCACGATAATTCATCTGGAGCCGTTTCGAGGTTTCGTTGAAGGTACGGAACTCGGCATTCCGGACTGTAATCAGCACCCCTTCGCTGACAATGAACGATACGGGTTCCACGCTGAATCCATCTTCCGTGGCAACGAAAAAGTTGGCGTTCGAAAAGATTGCGTTTTCCGTCTCGGAATACTTCGACGTACTTTCGATCTCCTCTACCTGTTGGCGGCTTTGCAGACTGATCTCCATGAAATTTTCCACGGCTTTCTGTTCTTTGATAGTCGGAGAGAGAAGATCGATCCACAGAATGTCGTCGTAGCCCAATTCGTCGAAAAGTTTCAAATCCGCATTCCGAACGATTTTGTTGTATTGTTTCAGATAGATTGTAAGCATTCTGCAAGAATTACACGGTTGAAGAAATAGGGTTGACTTACGGTGTTCCGCAGGTTTCTCTTCAGCCGGGTTTGGCGTGAGGAGCGATTTTCCGGATTTTTTCCCGGAACAGCTCCAATGCCTTCTGCTTTTGATTGTCGAACAGGAAATCGATGTTCGAGGTGAGATATTCGTATGCGTATGGTTTTTCGGAGTGACCATACTCGACAATGGCTTCCCAGACACGTTCCACACCCAAGGTCAGTCCTTCTTCCAACTCTTCGATCAATGCGGGGTCAGTCCCTTCGCGGGCGATCCATACGGCGAATACGAAAGGTTTGTTCGTCAGAGTTCGCCAACAATCGGCCAGATCGAGACTGTATGCGAATTTCCCTTCGAAGTCGAAAACCTTGTCTCCGATGAGGAGGAATGCGTCTCCCGCTTCGGCGTGGTCTGCCACGGAGTAGTCTTCCAATACTTTCCATTCAGGCTTGATGTTCCAGAGTTCGGCAGCAAGTACCCGTACAAGCAAGGCGGAGGTCACCGAGTGTGCATCGAGCCAGATGCGGGAAACATCTGCAATCGGCGAATTACTCATCAATACAACGGTACGCACGCTTTTTACGGCACCAATACAATACGAGGTAATGATCCGGGCATCCTGGAAACGCGGCAAAGCGCCAACCGGAACCAATGCAATATCTGCCGCGCCAGAAGCATAAGCTTCAGCACAACCGGCGGGAGGAGACAACGACAAGTCTGCACACAGGGATTCCGTGTGTTGAATACCGTAAATGAACGGTATGGTATTCAGGTAAGATACCGCTGCAATTTTCCGCCGGGCCTCCATCATCCATAGTCGTCGTTCTGAATTTGGTTATACAAAGAGAGTGCAGAAAAATCTCTATTTTCCGCGAAGGTAATCATTTTTTGTTTAGGATGCTTTGTTTTTTTCTTTTTTTTGTGTCGGCGGTTTATCTCCACCCCCTTTCCCGGGAGGGTTTGGTCCCATGTATATGGTATGGGATAGTGGCCAGGCGAATGGAGTGAATGGAATCGAACGGCTGTTGACGGTGATCGGATTGTGGGTAATTCTTCAATCTATGTTTATTGTGGGCGGTTTGGAACGGAAACCGACAGTAGGTTCCCGGCCGGCAGGCCATAGTATAAAACGCGGGGTTGGATAATCGAATTTCCTGACCCCGCGTGTCTCATGTATACCTCTATTTTTAATTCCCGAAATCGGCTTCTGCAAGCTAATTTCCCGCTATCGGCCCGATCGGAGAATCTTTTTACTCTCCTGTGTCGGAAGCGTTTTTGGTCAATGTGTAGTTCAAAGTACTTTCTATCCTTTTTTTCTCAGCATCGAGCATCGTGAGCGAGTCGGAATCCGGTCCGTGCAGCAGGAAATAGGCAACGCGGGAAGTAGTGTCGAAAGGGATCAGTTCGATAATCGAAGCGTTTTCGTTGACACCTTCACCTCGCAGAAGGAAATAGCGTCCGTATTCGGTGAAAGATAGATCTTCGCCATCTTCGGCTTCGATATAAGTCATTGTCTGACGATAAACCCCCGATCCACACGATTTCTGGTGCGTCAAGAGCAACGTGTAGTCGATTCCGGGACAGTCAGCGGCAGGAAGCAGTCCTGTGAACTCATCGGTCATCACTTCTCCAGCATCCTTAATGATGGATAAAGAGTCAATAATGTTTATCTCCGGGATAACGGAGACCGCATTTTCAACCTTCCCTTTCTGGCGATTCCCACATGCAAGAAGGAACAGGGGGAGGGCAATGATGGTAATTAAGCACTTCATTTTCATGTCTTCCAACTTTTTACGGGTTCTATGCGTATATTGCCTGTGGCTAAGCGTCCACGGTTTTGGCTTTGGCCCTGGTTGACGTACGATGTTTCTTTGCTTCGGTTGCCTTTTTTGCGGCCACTTGTTTGTCTACCTCGGCAATGAAATCTCCCAATACGTTCATATAGTTGATAAAAGCCTCATAACTCGATCCGTATGGGTTGAAAGAGTTGTGAACATCGCCATCCGAAAACCATTTTGTTGCCATGTAATAGAAGTGGTCCGATGACTGAAGAAATCTCCATGCATAATCGAAATCGGCATTGTCGATATACTTGATTTTGTCACGTTGGGCATAGAGTGTCCGGAACGCTTCATTTTGCAGTTCGTTGCCGAGCCAGGCGGTGACATCGCGCTCTTCGTCAGCCCATGACATGGCATGAGGTACATGGAGGACACTGACGGGTTGATGGTCCGCAGCGCTTTCCGAAACGGTGGCGAATGAAAGTTGTTTCGATGCGAGAGCCTGTTTTACAAAATATTGCAGGAAATCGAAAATCCCGGATTCTTCCTGTTGACGTTCTCCGAATGTTTCATATGCCATAAAGAGATTGATTACCTCACCGGGAGTAGTGTCGTCTGTCAGCCAACCGGTGAATTTGTCGGCTGTCAAAGGCCATTCCGCCCAGTTTTTATCCGAGAAACGATACGAAATGTCATCACTTAATTTATAGTTTCTCAACAGTAATCGCAAGTTCTGGCTGATGGGATTGGCATAGACATAATTGGGGCTTTTCCAGCCCAGTACATGTTTGGCACCTTCGGCCAGCATTGTTTTATATCCCATTTCTGCCACGGTTTCGCCGATCGTATCAGAGTAGATGAGTGCGGTGTTGCAGAAAGCCGTAGGTTCCTGCCCGAACTCCTTGATGAGCATTTCGCGGTGCCTGTTTGCCTCTTCACGGAACTCGTCGGCCGAGATCAGCGAGGCCAGGGAATTGGAGTATGTGCCGGCTACGAATTCAGCACATCCCGTAGCGGCGAGTTTGCGGAAACCGGCCAGAACATCGGGCGCATAGTTTTTGAATTGTTCAACAGCCAGGCCCGAAATCGAGAAACTGACTTTGAATTTCCCTTTGTATTCTTCGATGAGTCTCAAGAGCAGTTCGTTCATCGGCAGATAACAGTTCCGTGCCACTCGGTTCATGATGGCGCGGTTAGCCGATTCGTCGAGGTAGTTGTGGTCCTTCCCCATGTTGAAGAAGCGGTACGTTTTAAGACGCAACGGCTGATGAACTTGAAAGTATAAACAGATCGTCTTCATCCTTCCTCTTTTTTATGTTTTTTTCAGATTCGTTGGTGTTTAGGTTGGGTGGTACAGGTCACTTTCCGGTATTTGCCTCATCGATCGCTTCCTGGTAGACAGCGCGTACCTTGGCTGCGGCATTGTCCCATTTGAGTCCGGTGACCTCCTCGTGCCCCTTTTGGGAGAACATATGTGCTAATGCCGGGTAGGTGATCAGGGCGTAGATGGCATCGGCCATCGCATCGACATCCCAATAATCCACCTTGAGGGCATAGTCGAGCACTTCGGCCACTCCGGATTGTTTGGAAATGATGACCGGAACGTTGGATTTCATCGCTT
Organism: uncultured Rikenellaceae bacterium; assembly: GCA_949284665.1. Lineage (GTDB taxonomy): Bacteria > Bacteroidota > Bacteroidia > Bacteroidales > Rikenellaceae > Tidjanibacter. Next base: position 8,476 of record CASDWR010000215.1, read on the forward strand.
CGAGCGGTGAGATTCCGAAAGGTTCCGATACCGAGGGCATGACATAAACATCGCTCAGGGCAAACATTTTTTGTACGTCGTCACCCTTGAGGAATCCCGTAAAGTGGAAACGGTCGGCAATGCCGAGTTTTGCCACCCGACGGATGACATGATTCATCATGTCTCCGCTGCCGGCCATCACGAAACGGACATTCGGTACTCGTTTGAGTACTTTAGCTGCTGCTTCCACGAAATAGTCGGGACCTTTCTGGTAGGTGATGCGTCCCAGAAACGTGACGATCTTGTCGGACAGGTTGCGTTCCACTTCAATCTCCGTCGAGGCGAATCGTACGGCATTGTGTACCGTGATTACTTTTTTGGGGTCGATGCCGTATTTTTCAATAACGATGTTACGGGTCAGGTTGCTGACTGCAATCACCCGGTCTGCGGCCTCCATCCCTGCACGTTCGATATCATAAACGCTCTGGTTCACATGTTCGCCGCTGCGGTCGAACTCGGTGGCGTGGATATGGACCACCAGCGGTTTGCCAGAGATCTGCTTGGCGGCTATGCCGGCATAATAGGTAAGCCAGTCGTGGGCATGGATGACATCGAATTCGCCTTCCAGGTCGCGGGCCACCTGGGCTGCGACCATGGCATAGCGGGCCACCTCTTCCATCAGATTGGCCCCGTATTTTCCGGAGAACGTATAGCGTTCACGCCATACGTCGCCATGCGAACGGTTCGAAGAGAGTTCGTTGACCATTTTTTCGCGTTCCTCATAGAACTCCTCGGGTGTGGCGTAAGGCACCATGTTGGAATCGATCTGAATGAACGATACCTTTTTCCACAATTCGTTTGTGTATTCACCCCCACTGTACAGCGCTTCCACATCACTGGCGTTGACCACCCGAACAAATCGCTGGTCCTCGTCGCCGTATGCACGAGGGACGACAAAGAGCACTTTCACATCGTTTTTGGCCAGACCTCGCGTCAGACCGTAACAAGCTGTGCCGAGTCCGCCGGTTATATGCGGCGGAAACTCCCACCCGAACATCAAAACTCTCATAGCTGTTTTATTTTTGTGTTTTACGTTTTCTGGGTTTTTTATAACTTTCGATCATCTCTTGGATGCGCAACAAGGCTCCCACGCTCCATGCCTGTGAGATTGCTCCCCGTTGAGCATGAGGGGGATCACCGTCGTAGATCTCCGATATCGAGCCGATTCCGTAACTGCTGATATCTTCTTCGAAAGCTGCCAGGATATCTTCAGCACGGGTTACATACCGTTCACCGCGGATGTCGAAATTAGCCTTTACATAGTGTTCGAGCAACCATACCCACACCGTACCTTGGTGATATGCTCTGTCTCGTGTGGGTTGGTCTCCCTCATAACGTCCCTTGTAAAGAGGGTTTCGCGGCGAGAGTGTCCGAAGTCCTTTTGGGGTGAGCAGGTGTTGCTTGATGATGTCGATGACAGCCAGTTGTTGCGATTCGGTAATCATTTTATAGTCCAGGGAGCAGGCAACGATTTGGTTGGGCCGGATGAACAGGCTGGGTCCATGATCGTCGACATAGTCGGCCAGATGGCCCTCTTTTTCGAGCCAGAAAAGTTTCTGGAACGACTCTTTGGTCTTTTCCGGTTCTGCAGTCCACTCCTTCACGAAGCGTGTATCCTTGAATTTTTTGGCAAGTGCGAGCGTGTAGCACTGTGCATTGTACCACAGTGCGTTGATCTCTACCTGATAGCCGTCGCGACCGGTTACCGGTTTTCCGTCAACCACCGCATCCATCCACGTCATGGCGTGTGTGGGATTCGAAGCCCATACCAATCCGTTGGTGTGGAGAGCTATGACGTTCCCGATTCCTCTTCGGTACGCTCTCAGAATATCTTTCATCTTCTCCCCGTACCGGTTCCATATCTCTTGTGCCCCCACTTGTTTTTCGAGTTGTTGGAGCGTCCAGAAAAACCAGAGTGGGGCATCCACCGAATTGTAGGCCGATCCCATGTTGGGGAAGAGACCGTCACGCATTTCGCGTGTCATGGTGTCGAGTACGTCGATGCACGACTGAATGTCGCCCTGGGTAAGCGTAATGCCAGGCAGAGCGATGAACGTATCGCGGCCCCAACGTCCGAACCAAGGATAACCGGCTGTCACTTCTGCATTCTTGCCGCGACGGACGATGAATTGGCGGGCCGAATGTCGCAGACAGGTCAGAAAATCCTTTTTGTCCGAGCGGCGAGCGAGTTCTTCTTCGAAAAGGGAGTCGAGTTTCTCTGCGGATTCCACCTCTTCGAGCGATGCGGAGAAAATGATCGGTTTGTCCTTTTCAATCGTCATTTCAAAGTATCCGGTCGTGAGCAGGTCCTCGTGCCAGTCGTAACCGCGGCGGTACTCTTCGGCATATTCGAAGTTGTAGTACCATTCGGGTGCGATGATGAATTCGTTTTCGGTATCGATCTGCATGTGCAGCCAGGGGAACTTTTCATAGAGCCGGCATTTCACCCCGCCTTTGATGGGATAGGAGTGTCCGTCGGCATACATGTTTGCCTTGCTGAGCGAATGCTTGTCACGGAAGGCAAGGAACGGTCTCAGCCGAAGCGTCGTCTGTGAGTGTGCATCGAGCAGCGTGTAGCGGATAAGCAATTGGGATCGCGAGTGGATCCACAGCATCTCTTTTCGGAAAAGGACCCCGCCTACACGATAAGTGATGGTAGGGGTAGGGGTATATTTGAAGTCCACGATGTATTTGTGGCCGCGCGGTTCGTATATTCCCGGATACCGGTGGATGGCCAGATTGAATGCCTGTCCGTGTTGGATGATCGTTTCGTCGAGTGACGAAAGGAGCACATAGCTGTTTTCGTCTTCTACGTTTATCGGGCATACCATCAGTCCGTGGTACTTGCGTGTGTTGCAACAGACGATCGTGGTGCTCATATAACCTCCCGCACGGTCCGTGGAGAGCATCTCGCGCTGCAGGGAATATTCGAGGTTTCCCAGGCTGCTTTTGTCAAAATTGAGAACGGACATAATTACATCTATGAATTGTTTTACCGATAGAGTAAATGTAGTGGTAATTTTCTTAATATCCAAATTTTCAAGGGTAAATTACCCTGTCCGGAGCAAAAATACCGAAATGCCACGACTCAGTCGGGCTCATTCCGAAAACCGTTTTCGTTTGCATCTCTATGCCCATTTTACCAAGGCGAAATCCATCCGGTGGGGTAATTTCGGATTTTTGGGGAAGACGCGAAGTGCGAGATCGAAAGAGCCGGCATGGACCGATGTGGCGGTAATGGCGTAATGCACCTTGCTGCCCTCTATTTTCACGATCGACAACTCTTTTTTCTCGATGATGTGTATGCTGTGGCCCTGTTCGATCTGGCTCGCCACGATCAATTCCACCCCGATATCTTCCGGTTTCAGCCCGTCGATATCCACTATTGTTTCCACATAGTAGGGGGCGCCTACCATAATCGCCTCCTTGCCGATGTCCACCTGCTTGGTACTGACTACCGTAACATTATCCCATGCATTGCTGACTTTTCGTTTCCAGGCCGCTATTTCGCGGGCGAGGGTAAAGTCATTGGCTGTTATCTGGCGATTCCGTTCGTAGAGTTTGTTGTAGAATCGATCCTGGTAATCGGTCAGCATTCGGTTCGTGGTAAAGTTCGAGGCGATGTCGGCGATACAACTTTTGATCGATTTGATCCAATCGACGGGAAGGCCCTTTTCGTTGCGTCGATAATATTTCGGTACGATCTCTTCCTCGATGGTGCGATATATGATCTCGGCATCGAGTTCGTCCTGGAATTTCTGATCCTCGAACGACCGTTCCATGGGGAGCATCCAACCTGCCCCCTCTTTGTATCCTTCGACCCACCAGCCGTCGAGCACACTGAACTGCATGACGCCGTTCATGACCGCCTTTTCTCCGCTGGTTCCCGAAGCTTCGAGCGGACGGGTAGGCGTATTGAGCCATACATCCACCCCCTGTACCATTTTGCGGGCCAGTTCCATATCGTAATTCTGGAGGAAGAGAATTTTCCCCGTAAATTGCGGCATGGCCGATACTTCTACGATTCGTTTGATCAGATCTTGTCCCGGAACATCATTGGGGTGCGCCTTGCCGGCGAAAACGAATTGTACGGGATGCTCCTTGTTGTTTACGATGGCAGCAAGCCGATCGAGATTGGTAAAGAGCAGATAGGCGCGTTTATAGGTGGCGAAGCGGCGGGCAAAACCAATCGTCAGAACTTCGGGACTGAGTGTTTCCTGAATCCTTACCATCTGACTCGGCGAATCGAAGCGAATCTCTTTGGGGTCGCTGAAACGTTTGCGTATGTATTTGATGAGGCGGGTTTTCAAGTGCATCCGCACATCCCACAATTCGTCATCCGGGATATCGTGTACTTTCTGCCATGCGGGGATGTTGTAGGTGTAATTCGAAAATCCGTCTGCGAAATATTTTGAATAGAGTTTGCGCAGGGGCGATGCGGTCCATGTAGGGAAGTGTACGCCGTTGGTGACATATCCGATATGGAGTTCATCCTTGAAGTATCCGGGCCACATGCCGCCCAGAATTTTTTTGCTTACTTCACCGTGGAGCCAACTTACTCCGTTTACCTCCTGTGACAGGTTGCAGGCCAGAAAACTCATCGAGAACTTTTCGTTCGGATCATTGGGCTTGGTTTTGCCAAGATTGATGAATTGCTCCCATGTGATTCCGAGACGGTCGGGGTAATGAGCCATATATTGGCGGATCATCGATTCGGGGAATGCGTCGTGGCCGGCCGGGACAGGGGTATGCGTTGTAAATAGAGAGGAGGAGCGAACGACCTCAAGCGCCTCGCTGAACGAGAGTTTTTTCTTGTCTACGAGTTGATTGATCCGCTCGATGCCGATAAAGGCGGCATGCCCTTCGTTACAATGGTAGATGTCCGCTTTAACGCCCAACTTGTTGAGGGCACGGATTCCTCCAATGCCCAAAAGCAACTCTTGTTTGAGCCTGTTTTCCCAATCGCCGCCGTAAAGGTAGTGGGTAATCGAGCGGTCTTCGTCGAGATTGAGGTCGTGATCCGTATCGAGCAGGTAAAGATCGGTACGACCTACTTCGCATTTCCAGATACGTGCCGTAACCGTACGTCCCGGGAAAGCGATGTGTACCGAACACCAGTTGCCTTCCTGATCGCGTGCCGGCGATATGGGTAGTTTGTAAAAGTTTTGTGCTTCGTAGCTTGCTTCCTGCGATCCCTGTGAAGACAACCTTTGCGTGAAATATCCGTAACGGTAGAGCAACCCAACGGCTATCATCGGTACATTTTTGTCGCTGGCTTCTTTGAGGTAATCGCCCGCCAGAATACCCAATCCGCCCGAATA
>CASDWR010000216.1 GCA_949284665.1 uncultured Rikenellaceae bacterium
AAAACTGACACGGACCAACTTCCTGCTCTACAAACGTTTCATCGAATACGAGACGAGGGAGGAGATCGTCATGAAAGAGGGGGTTGTTCTGCATGGCGGGCATCCCGTCTCCGAATACCGGTTCCGAACAAGTTACTATTTCATGGCAGGCGACAATGTCTCCGACTCGCGTGATTCCCGCTATTTCGGGCCGGTTCCCGAAGAGTTTATCGTAGGTGTCGCCCCACGGATTCTTTCCTCGCACGACCCATACTCGGGTAAACTGCGTCCACACAGGATCCTTAAACGCATCTGATCGTGACCGGCAGAATCTCATACTCGAAAATTTGGCTGACAACGGCAACCTGCATCCTCTGCGGCATTCTGCTGCTGGTCCTGGACGACATCGCTGCCCAACCGGATGAAACCCTCCTACGTTATGCCGCTCTTCTGCTCGGTTGTTCACTCTGCTCCATCCTACTCCTGCCAACCGGTATTCGGAAACCACGCATCTCGACCGTCGACTTGCTGGCAGCTCTTTATATGATCGGTTCATTGCTGAATATACAAACGGTCTCGCCAATCGCATCACCGGACCGCATGGTGACCCTTCTCTATTCGGCCCTCCTCTACCTGAACCTGCGAATCTTACTGCCGGCAGATAAACGCATCGCAAAAGTGTTGACGATCGTTCTCTTCATATGCGGTGTCTCGGAAGCCATGACCGGCATCCGACAAATATTGAGAATCACCTATTCCAATCACAGCCTGTTCCGTACAACCGGAACATTCTTCAATCCTGGACCCTACGGAGGGTATCTGGCGGTCATATTGAGTATGGTAATCGCTTACCTGTGGCACCATTACCGATCATTCGTCCGACTTTCCGCCCGGTTGCATCCAACCCTCCGGATCATGCCACCTCGAGCTGCATGTTACATCGGTTGTCTGACAGCAGCCATCGCAATTACCCTGATCCTGCCGGCAACCATGAACCGGGCTGCCCTCTGTGCCGTTGCCGTTGCAGTTCTTATCCTGCTGGCAACAGACAAAACGGTCCGGAAAACAGTATCCGAAAAGAAGAAACGGAACCCCCGACATTTCAGGTACTCCGTTTTGTCGATCGTCATTATCCTGTTGACAGTCAGCCTGACTTTTTACCTCGCCAAACGCCGATCGGCCGATGCCCGACTGCTCATGTGGGGCGTTTCTGCCTCCGTCATAGCCGAACATCCTTGGACCGGCATCGGCATCGGTGCATTTCCGGGAACTTATGCCCAACATCCGGCCCGTTATTTCGAATCCCATCCCGATTCATCTTTAATCCCCGCTGCCGGTTGCCCGGAATACGGCTTCAACGAATACCTTCAGATCGGTGCCGAACAAGGTGTCATTTCGCTCCTCATTTTTCTGCTGTTATGCGGATTTGCACTGCGTAACCTGTTCCGAAAGAAATCGATCATGGCATATGGCATGACGGCTTTATTGGTCTTCGCCTTTTTCTCCTACCCCTTTCGGATCGAGATGCTTCGTATCCTGTTGCTCTTGTTTCTCGCAACCGGCGCAGAAACTTCTCCTTCGGAAACCAGGAAATGGCAATACAACCGCGGTTTCCTCGCATTGCTGACCGTAGCCCTTTCCCTTACCTCGCTCTTCGCCACGGAAGGAATGGCTGAACGAATCAAGGCGTTCAACGATCAGAAAGACGTATCGTTCCTCTATGACATGGAACTTTACAAAGATGCATGTATCGACTACAAAGCGTTGTATCCGTCACTGAACGATCAACCGGAATTTCTGTTCGGTTACGGGCGCGCCCTTCACAAACTGCATCGATACGAAGAAAGTCTCATAATTCTGAAACAGGGGACCATCGTAAGCAGCGATCCAATGTTCTACAACATCATCGGGAACAACTACGCCGCTCTCGGCAACTTCCATCTGGCCGAACAATACTATATAAAGAGTCACCATATCCTTCCGAACCGAATTTATCCGCATTACCTGTTAATGAAACTCTACCAGCAATACGGATATCGCGACAAGGCTCTGCAAAAAGCCCGTGAGATTATCGCATTCTCCCCTAAAATCATATCGGAAGCCACGCGTGAACTGCAAAGGGAAGCTCGCGAATATATCAATAAAAATATCTGATTTTCAGATAATAACACATAGACTATAATCCGTGCGGAATGCACGGATTTTTTATTCGCATCCCGATTTTATCCATTAAAAGGAAAATAGAGAAATAAAAAACTTTTCATCATTCGTTTTTTACACCTTTCTTTTTCCAAAAGGGTTTTATCGCTCTCGTCACGCTCAATCGCCCCTCCTGCCCCAAGCATTGTGTTTAGGACCATATTGTCCGCATCACTCAAACACAATGTATCATGTACGATTCTCAAGTTTATTTGCCTTATCGCATCAGAGCGGTCCAATTCCTCGATCAGAAATTCTACGAACGGGGCAATACCCAACGTTGCCACATCAATCTGTGGAAGAAACCGATCTGCTGCATTTTCGGCATCAGTTCAAGCACCTATCGGAACTACCTCCGTTGCGATCCCGACAAGCTCCCCGAATTGCCGAAAGAGGCTGTCGAGATTCTCCAGATCATGGCCGACAGCCTGTTGCACCACGGAACAGGAATAAAATAACCCGACAAAACCATGGTGACAATCCTACTCCCTCCATGGCCAAGAATGCCGAAATCAACTCCAATTAAAAAAAGTGACAACGGTTAACACTCTATTTGCCAGCATGAAACGAGATATTTTACTTTGAAAAACCCAATTAATCCAAAGCAATTATGACGAAGAAAGACGATGTTTATCAACGAAAACTGTCGGTAAAATACATTACAGACAAAATCTACGAAAAAGGACGTCAGGACAGGTGCAGAAAATGGATTTGGAGAGCCATCATTCATCCAACCTTCTTCGTATGTTATAGAACCTATCTGAACGATCTGAAGGATGTAGAACATATCTCACTCACCGAACCGCCAAAATCGATCGATACCATGCGTTACTTGATCGACATGCTGGATGGAAAGCGTTAATCTTCACTACCAGCCCCGTCGGGAGTACTCTTAAAAAAACAGAACAGGAGCAAAACGTATAAAACGCACGGAGATAGTATTTTGGCGAGATTGTTCCGGAGGTAAATAAGCGGTTCTACCGCATGAGAAGGCAAAGTTCGGAAAGAGTTGCGTTACCAGATCGTTACCGCGACACTTTCCGGACTTCGTTTTTAATGGTTTGTCTTTCAGTTTTTTGCGCCAAATTTCACAACAACAAATAACTCTAACGAACGTATTAACCATAAAGTTTTTAGAGTTATGGCAAGAAGCACTTTCAAGGTTCTGTTCT
>CASDWR010000217.1 GCA_949284665.1 uncultured Rikenellaceae bacterium
ATTCCCCAACAGAACTACGATGCCATCTGCCCGGCCGACGGTGGAGGGTTCTATCTGTTTGCATCGGCCCCCACACAACAGCCGGATGATTCCGAGGCAGAATTTCTCACATTGTATCGTTTTACGGCTGATGGCGGAGAGCCTGTTGCCGTACAGATTGCCCGAAAAGACTACATTCTGAATACGGCCTTCTTTTCCCAGTCGTACGACAGAAGCACATACCTCAGACCGCTGGAAGGAGAACACATCCTCTACAAGATAACCGGCGACCAGGTTGCACCGCTCTATCGGATCGACTACGACAACCTGACCGTACCGAAAGGGTTCATCTATCAGGACGGCAAGTTGGATTTCAAGAACTACATCCAGTCGCCCTACTACAAGATGACCCTTTACGTACACGATACCAAACAACAGCTCTATTTCGCAGCCATGGGTCCCGAGGGCAATACGCACCATTTCCTTCTGCCTCTCGACGGCAAGGTCGACGGTATTCACTGGGAAGATACGATCATTGATCCGATGCCGGCACAGGTGGTAGCCTCCGATGAGGATTGTCTGTATGTCATGCTGGCCGACGTGGCGAGCTACATGGACAAAGCTGCCGAAGAGATGAATCCGCTGACCCGCCACTTGATCGGAGCCTTGAAGGAGAGCGGCATCTCTGCAAACGACAACCCGATGCTGGTAAAAATCGGATTCCGCTTGCCCGAATAAACGGAATCCGCCCTTTCCGGACCGGTTTCAGACCGGCATGCAACGTTGGGGAGATCCACCAGAAACCATACGATACAAGGATATTCCGATCATAATTTAAAAAACAGATTGTCATGAAAATCCGTATTATTACCCTTTTCATTGCATTATCGATACTCAACACCGGAGTGCAGGCTACCGAGCCGAACCTTACGCTCCACGAGCGTCTCTGCCCCGACAACTCGCTTGAGGTGATTGCCGAACGGGAGGGGTACGGCTCTTTCACAGTGGATATCGTTTTTACACGACTGGACAACTGCTCCGCCGAACCCATACAATCGAAACTCGTATCGCACGACGGAACGATTCTGACACTACGTCCCCTCGACCCGACCCAACCGGTCCATGCCGAATATTATTACGACTGGATCCAGGCCCGGGTCGACCCACCGGCCGACCGCAGTTTCGTATATCGACTGCCCTGCGGGACCGCACATCCCGTCACGGCCGTCTCCCTGTCGCACTACGAGGCAGGGATCCTGCGCGGGAATTTTTCCGATTTCCGCACCTGGCAACTGACGCTTGAGAAAAACGATACGGTTTTTGCCATGCGCAGGGGAGAAGTCGTCCGCATCGACGGGTTCCGGGAGAGCGGGACAAGTGCCGGAACGGCAATGTATGCCCCCGACAACCAGATATACATCCAACATGCCGACGGCACGATCGCCCACTATTCGCTGTTGCGAAACGGATCGCTGCTGGTGCGCGAGGGTGACAAGGTAGGTCCGGACACCCCGCTGGCCATGGCCGGGGCCGGTGCACCGAACGAATATGCCGTCCGCATCGCCGTCTACTACTACGAGTCGGTCGACCGCAAGTCCCCCCGAAGCGGAAGTTCGAACTTTCGGAAGGTCTATCTCGACCCCCTGTTCGCCACAGCCGACCGGGGCGAAACCCGCCTGACGGACGGATGTGAATACCGCCCGAAGGTGACACGCAAATTATTACGTGCGGAACGGCCCCGGGACGAACGGCGCAAATGTTGTCTGTTCGGCAGGAAATAAAAGCCGTTCCCGCAACGTTAACCGTATATCAACCAATCAAAACGAACCGTCATGAAAAGAGTCATCGTGTTTGTGGCCGCCCTGCTGATATGCGGTGCCGCAGCCTCACAGGAAACCGGGATCTACCAAAGCAAGATCGTCGTCACAGGGAAAGCGGAACGAGAGGTTCCACCCAATGAAATTTATGTCAAAATTGTCCTCGACGAGAGCGACTCAAAGGGAAAAATCTCTCTGGCCGATCAGGAAAAAAACATGTTGAAAACACTCAAGGTACTCAAAATAGACATCGAGAAACAACTCCAGATCGGAGACATGTCGAGTGACCTGAAAAGTTACTTCCTGAAAAAAAACCAGGTGCAGACCCAAAAGACATACGTGCTCAAACTCGACAATGCAGCCGTTACGGGTGCGGTGTTCGAGGCATTGGGGTCGTTGGGCATTTCCCAAATGGAGATTTTGAAAATGACCCGTTCGGACCTCGAAACGATCAAGATGGAGATGCGCACCGAGGCGATGAAAAATGCCCGCCAGATTGCTGAGACGCTTGCCGGGGCAATCGGACAAAAGGCGGGGCCGGCCTTCGAAATCACCGATTATGACAATTTTTACAATGCCGCCGCCAAAGTTCGGAATGCCAGTATTGCCTATGACGGACTTGCGGAAATGACCGTCGCCGGCAGTTCGATGCCCGTGCTGGATTTTCAGAACATGAAACTCAGCTACACGGTCAACGTAAAATTTCTTTTACAGTAACAGTTCTTTTTGATCGTCCACCCCACCATAGAATCGACGGAGGACGGTTCGCCCACCCTCCGTCATCCTCTCATCGGCGAGAGTTACCACTCGTTGCGGGGCGCCGTAAATGAGGCAATGCACGTGTATATACGTCACGGGCTGGAGGGGTGTCTGAAACGAAAGATAGCCATTCTGGAGGTCGGATTCGGAAGCGGGTTGAATGCATGGCTCTCACTGGAAAGCGCTCGCAAACGCGGCATCGACATCACATACCACGCCATCGACCTATATCCGGTCGACCTGTCCGTCGCCAAACGTCTCTCCTATACACAAGACCCCCTCTTCCTGCAACTGCATCGTACTCCTTGGGGCCGTGAATACTGCATCACTCCCGGATTTCGGTTGAAAAAAACGGAATCCGATTTGGTCGGGATGAAATTTGATACTATCTTTGATATTGTCTATTTCGACGCCTTCGCTCCCGACAAGCAACCAGAACTGTGGAGCGAAGGAGTATTTCGGGAAATAGGCCGTTGCATGCTGCCTGGAGGCATTCTGGTCACCTATTCGGCCAAAGGTGATGTTAAACGTGCTTTGCGTGCCGCAGGGTTCGAAGTCACCCGACTGCAAGGCGCCCTGGGAAAAAGACACATGTTGAAGGCCGTAAAAAAATGAATACACCATGAAAAAAAGTTTCATTTTCAACTATTTGCACTTCGAATCATTGGAGTCACTGCCGGAAGCGGACCGTATTGTGGTCGATGCCGCATATGAAGCCGTACAGACAGCTTATGCCCCCTATTCGAAATTCAAGGTAGGGGCTGCAGCCCTGCTTGAAAGCGGGAAAATCATGGTAGGCAACAACCAGGAGAGCGAAGTATTTCCTGCAGGTATCTGTGCCGAACGCAACCTGTTGTTCCATCATCAGGCGACTGCACCCGACGACAGCATCCTCACCCTGGCCATCGCTTCCGATCCCTCCGAACGGGAATGTTATCCATGCGGAATTTGCCGCCAAGTCATCAACGACGTACAGAAAAGACAGGGCAGGCCGATCCGGGTTATCATGTGCAGCAGCAAGAGTGCCACCGTAGTGGAAGACGCTCGATTCCTATTGCCTTTCACATTCGAACTCTGACATTTCCATGTTTCGCCCCGAGGATATCCTCTACGAGGACAACCATCTGCTCGCTGTCAATAAACATTGCGGCGATTTAGTGCAAACCGATCCGGAAGGCAACAGTTCTCTGGAGGAGGAGATCAAGGCATACCTGAAAATCCGCGACCGCAAACCCGGAGATGTTTTTCTCGGTGTCGTCCATCGCATCGATCGACCGGTAAGCGGTGCTGTTCTTTTTGCCAAAACCGGCAAGGCGCTTGCCCGCTTGAACCAAATGCTCCGCGAACACCGCATTCGGAAAATCTATTGGGCCATCACCGAGCATGCTCCTGATCAAGTCGAAGGACGACTCCGTCACTATCTGGTAAGGGATAGCCGTACGAATCGCTCACGAGCATACGACGCCCCCCACAATGAGGGCAAAGAGGCTTTGCTCGACTACCGGTTGCTCGGATGCAGCACCCGATACAATTTGTTGGAGATCGAACTTGTCACCGGACGCCACCACCAAATCCGCTGTCAACTGGGGAAAATCGGGTGTCCGATCAAAGGAGACCTGAAATACGGTGCCGAACGGTCGAACCGGGACGGTGGCATCTCATTACATTCAAGAAGCATCAATTTCATCCATCCGGTCCGCAAGGAACCGATCCGCATCACGGCACCCGTCCCTGCGGGAGATAATTTATGGGACTTTTTTGAAAAATCGCAATAATTTTTACTTGCCGGTGATCCACTATACTTTCTACTTTCACTTCACATTTCTGTCTTTCTCTTTCTGTCTGTTCTCCTTTCCTGTCCGATCCGCCGTATTATTTTCCCCTCGGAGTCTCCGCTTGCTGCTATTTTCCAACCATGGTTCCGACTTGGCGCTCCTCTCTTTTCCGAATGCGCTTCATATCTGCTTGTTCTACTTTCTTGGCCTCCGATTCGAATTACAAGATTGTCCCATTATACCTAACCGACTTTCCCGTCGGTTCCCATATCTTTGTAAAAGATAGGATGCGGCTCGGCACAGACAAACTCGAAAACTTCATTTTCGTTTGTCTCTGCACTCGCCTTTTTGTATATTTGCATTGATTTTCACGAATCGGAGATGCGGTAACACGACAAAGTGAACCGTCGTTGCAACCGATGCGAGGTACCCTGAAAACATCCCGCCCGACGCTGCCGAAAACCCCGATTTCCCCTGTCGTCGATTCGCTGAAGTCATTGAAGAACTATCAAAACCAGACTTGAACTTTGGCAAAAGAGTGCAAATATGTTGAAACCCCCTTGATGAAACAATACTACTCCATCAAGGCAGTACACGGTGATGCCATCCTGCTTTTCCGTGTCGGTGACTTTTATGAAACTTTCGGCGAAGACGCGATCAAAACGAGCAGCATTCTCGGCATTACACTGACCAGAAGGGCCAACGGGACCGCCAGCAGTGTCGAACTGGCCGGTTTCCCTTATCATGCGATCGACACATATCTGCCCAAATTGGTTCGAGCAGGGGCCCGTGTAGCCATTTGCGAACAACTCGAAGATCCGAAAACGGTAAAAGGCATCGTCAAAAGAGGAGTCATCGAACTCGTCACACCGGGTGTCGTATTGAACGATACCGTACTCGCCAACAAGGAAAATACATTTCTGGCTGCCGTATATTTTGGAAAAAACATTTCGGGAGTGGCTTTTCTCGACCTCTCCACCGGTGAATTCTATGTCGCCGAGGGAAAAGATATCGCCATCGACAAATATATCTCGAACTTCAACCCGAAAGAGATCATCTATCAACGCGGATGGGAAGACCGCTTTACCCGTGTATTCGGACACAACCATTACACTTACAAACTCGACGAATGGGTTTTTTCGGAAGAAGTCGGCCGTGAGAAACTCTGTAAACAATTTCAGACCGTTTCGCTGAAAGGTTTCGGAATCGACGAAATGAGCAGCGGCATATCGGCGGCCGGTGCGATTCTATACTATCTGGAATTCACCGAACATCGGGAAACCCGTCACATTACGTCTATCTCGCGTTTGGACGAAGACGAATATGTCTGGATCGACCGTTTTACCATCCGAAACCTGGAACTTTTTTCATCGAACTCGACGATCCGGGACAGCGGATTCTGCAACGTGATTGATCGAACCGTCACTCCAATGGGAGGACGATTGCTCAAACATTGGATTGCCTTGCCGATCAAGGATGTAACGCAGATCAACAAACGACTCGACGTTGTGGAAAGGTTCAAAAGCGATACGGAGTTGTCCGACCGTACGGTCGAAACACTCGGACTGATCGGTGACCTTGAACGCCTCGCCTCCCGCATACTGACACAACGGATCACACCACGCGAGGTGATACAGTTGAAAAATTCACTCTACGCCACCGAACAGTTGAAAAACTCACTCGATACGTCCGGGGACAATGCCCTTCTCGAATTGTCGGCACAACTTTCTCTCTGTATCGAACAGCGGTCCAAAATCGAACGGGAAATCTATCCCGACCCACAGAACAACCAGATTCAAAAAGGCGGTATCATCGCCGACGGTGTCGATATGGAACTCGACGATTTGCGTCGAGTCGCACTCCACGGCAAGGACGTCATTGCCGAAATACAACGGCGCGAAAGTGAGGCAACAGGTATCCCATCGCTCAAGGTAAGTTTCAACAATGTGTTCGGATACTATATCGAGGTACGTAACACATACAAAGACAAAGTTCCCGAAAGCTGGATCCGCAAACAGACTCTTACTGCGGCAGAGCGTTACATTACTCAGGAACTGAAAGAATACGAGGAAAAAATTCTCGGCGCAGAAGAAAAAATGCTGGCTATCGAACAACGCATCTACAACGAGTTGCTTACCGCACTGGCCGAAGCGATCCCAACCTTACAAAAGAACGCTGCCGCCATTGCCCGCATCGACTGCCTGCTTTCGTTTGCCAGAATCGCCGAAGAACACGGGTATTGTCGGCCCGAACTCTCCGAGGACAATATCATTGATATCCGTGACGGGCGGCATCCGGTGATCGAGACATTGCTCGATGTGGGTGAGCAGTATATCCCGAACGACGTATTCCTGGACGATACGACGCAACAAATCATGATGATAACCGGTCCGAACATGGCCGGGAAATCCGCCTTGCTACGTCAGACTGCACTGATCGTACTCATGGCTCAGATCGGGAGTTACGTTCCTGCTTCGAGTGCACATATCGGTGTGGTTGACAAAATCTTCACGCGCGTGGGAGCCAGCGACAACATCTCTCAAGGCGAAAGTACTTTCATGATCGAAATGCTCGAATCGGCCTCGATTTTGAACAACGTATCGTCCCGGAGTCTGATTCTGCTCGACGAAATAGGTCGGGGGACGAGCACCTATGACGGAATCTCTATTGCATGGGCGATGGTCGAATACCTCCACAACCATCCTACCGCACGGGCAAAAACGATGTTTGCCACACACTACCACGAATTAAACGAATTGGAAGAGATGCTGCCTCGTGTAAAGAATTATAACGTCTCCGTCAAGGAGGTAAACAGGACAATCCTCTTTTTGCGTAAACTGGTCCGCGGAGGGACCGAGCACTCGTTCGGTATCCATGTGGCAAAGATGGCCGGAATGCCGCGCAAGGTAGTGGAAAGAGCCGAATCGATCCTCATCCAACTCGAGGAAGCCCACCGCAACAGCCACGGAATTACCCGAACGGAAACAGAATCAGGCAAATCGAAAACTTCCCGGAAAAACCCAGAGCCTAAAATCCAGGATTCCACCTCGGGAATGCAACTCAGCATGTTCCAATTGGAAGATCCCGTTTTGATTCAGATACGCGACCAGATACGCGATCTGAATATCAACGATCTCACCCCGATTCAGGCACTCAACATCCTGAACGACATCAAAAAAATCGCAGGAATATAATCATCGGCCGAATGTTTCCGCCGGTCGAAAGGAGGGATCGGCCGGCATGAAACAGTAGCACGGATGAATCCCCTTACAGAGATAAATCTCGCTATAACCACAAAAACAAAAGGGCGAAACATCTTCCTTCAAAAATCATTTCGCTCTTTTTAGTTTCGAATATTTCCTCCCACCACAAAACGGGAAAAGGTTCCACCACCTTTCTATTCCGTTCCATCTCGCCTTCCCATCATCGGGAATCTTCACGCCCAGGTCGCACATTCAGGGTTTGCTTGCTCCCATCAGCTGGTCCCTGCTCCCCCGTCTCATGTAAACCCGGCCACATTCGTTGTCTCGCCCACTACTTCGATCGAATCAAGGAATTGATATTCTCAATCAACATGCTCACGGCAACGGAATTGAAGCCCCCTTCAGGAATAATTACATCGGCATACTTTTTCGACGGTTCGACAAACTCCTCATGCATGGGCTTTACGGTCGAAACATACTGGTCGATAACCGACTCCATCGTCCGCCCCCGATCCCGCACATCACGCAAAATACGTCTGGCCAACCTTATGTCGGCATCCGTATCGACAAATACCTTGATATCCATCAATTCCCGTAATTCACGGTTTTCGAAGATCAGAATTCCATCCACAATAATCACCTGCGAGGGCAGTACTTCGACTGTCTCCTCCAAGCGATTGTGCTCGACAAACGAATAAACCGGACGATTGATCGGCAGTCCGCTCTTCAACGTTTTGATGTGCTCCACCATCATGTCCGTATCGAACGACCGGGGATGGTCGTAATTAAGTTTCGTACGCTCTTCGTATGTAAGGTTCGGATAAGCCTTGTAATAATAATCATGACACAAGGTCACCACATCTTCCTCCTTAAAAGCCTCGCGTAAACGCTGCACGAGTGTACTTTTACCCGAACCGGTTCCGCCGGCTACGCCGATTACCGTCACATTCATTTTTTCAATATTTGGGTAGTTTCACATCATCCGCACGTTATTTCACTTGCGGGAATCCGTCAAGCGTCAATCTTCGCATACTTGGCATGTTTTTCAATAAATTCGCGCCGGGGCCCCACATCGTCCCCCATGAGCATTGAGAATATCCGATCCGCCTCAGCCGCATTTTCTATGGTCACCTGACGCAAAATTCGTGTTTCAGGGCACATGGTCGTCTCCCACAACTGCTCGTCATTCATCTCGCCAAGACCCTTGTACCGCTGCGTGTGGACACCCTTCGTGCCGAACTCGCTGATTGCCTGTTCGCGTTCCTCTTCCGTCCAGCAGTAACGTTTGTTATTCCCCTTCTTGACACAATAGAGAGGCGGGGTAGCTATGTAGATATGCCCGCGTTCGATCAGGTCTTTCATTTTGCGGAAAAAGAACGTCAGCATCAACGTCGCGATGTGGCTGCCATCGACATCCGCATCGGTCATAATAATGATCTTATTGTAACGCAGTTTCTCCAGATTGAGTGCCTTGCTGTCTTCTTCCGTTCCGATGGAGACTCCGAGTGCGGTATACATGTTCTTGATTTCGTCGTTTTCCCACATCTTGTGTTCCTGAGCCTTTTCGATGTTGAGGATCTTTCCCCTCAACGGCATGATGGCTTGGAAATTCCGATCCCTTCCCTGTTTAGCCGTACCACCTGCAGAGTCTCCCTCGACGAAAAATATTTCTGTCTTCTCCCGATCGCGCGATGAACAATCGGCCAACTTGCCCGGCAATCCGGAGCCCGAGAGAACTGTCTTGCGTTGAACCAGCTCTCGTGCATGGCGAGCCGCATTACGCGCCGTTGCAGCAAGAATCACCTTGTTGACGATGGCCCGTGCATCCTTGGGGTTTTCCTCGAGATAGTGTGTCAATGCCTGAGCAATGGCCTGGTCCACCGCACTTGCCACTTCACTGTTGCCGAGTTTGGTCTTGGTCTGTCCTTCAAACTGGGGTTCTGCCACCTTCACCGACACCACAGCCGTAAGGCCCTCCCGAAAATCGTCGCCATTGATATCGAACTTCAGTTTCGTCAACATGCCCGAATCGTCGGCATATTTCTTCAGTGTTCGCGTCAAGGCTCGCCGAAATCCCGTCAGGTGCGTACCTCCTTCGATCGTATTGATGTTGTTGACATACGAATGAACGTTCTCCGAGAAGCTGTCGTTGTACTGCATGGCCACCTCCACGGGAATTCCCTCCTTTTCCGTATCGATATAAATGATCTGATCGGTCAACGGCGTTCCGCGGTTCGCATCCAGATACTGCACGAACTCTTTCAACCCTTCTACCGAATAGAACTCATCATGACGTGCCATACCCGTCTCGTCTTTTTCACGCATATCGGTAAGGGTCAGCCTTACCCTCTTATTCAAATAAGCGAGTTCGCGAAGCCGGGCAGCAAGAATATCATAACTGTACTGGGTCTCGGTAAATATCGTGGCATCGGGTTTGAAAGTGATTGTCGTTCCAGTATGATCGGTCGTACCGACCTCTTCCATTGCCGACGTAGGGGCACCCTGGCTGAAAGTCTGACGATAAATCTTCCCGTCACGATGTACCTGTGCCACCAACAACGAAGAGAGCGCATTCACACACGAAACACCCACGCCGTGAAGACCTCCGGACACCTTGTAACTGTCCTTGCTGAACTTACCTCCTGCATGCAATACGGTCAACACAACCTCGAGAGCAGACTTGCCCTCCTTTTCATGGTAATCGACCGGAATACCTCGTCCATTATCTTCCACGACAATGGAATTGTCTTCGTTGATCGTCACATGTATGTCTGTACAATAACCGGCCAACGCTTCGTCGATCGAGTTATCCACTACTTCGTAAACCAGGTGGTGAAGACCGCGGACGCCGATATCTCCGATATACATGGCCGGCCGTTTACGCACGGCCTCCAGCCCTTCCAATACCTGAATACTCGACGCCGAATACTCTTCCTCGTGTTGTTTCTTCTCGTTTTCCACTTCGTTACTCATATTTTTTCAACGGTTTGAATGTTCTTTGATTTCTTCTCCCGGCACTCACATTCCGAGGATGGACTGGATATCGAGTTCCTCAATATGTCCTTTTGAGAAACGGATCGTTCGTGAGGGATACTGCTGGATATTTCCGATGTTATGGGTCGTCATAACGATCGAACAGCCATTCTGCACGATCCGGCGGAACAGTTCGATAATCTCGTCGGTAGCTGTCGGATCAAGATTTCCCGTTGGTTCGTCCGCCAGGATCACCTTCGGATAATTAACCAATGCACGTGCAATGGCAAGGCGCTGCTGTTCTCCACCCGAAAGTTGAAAAGGCATTTTGTAGGCTTTCGTTTCCAGCCCGACCATTTTCAACAGTTCTTCGATTCGCCGCCGCATGTCGGAGTCGTTTTTCCACCCTGTGGCCTTCATCACATAGTAAAGGTTGTCAAAAGCATTTCGATCGGTAAGCAACTGATA
>CASDWR010000218.1 GCA_949284665.1 uncultured Rikenellaceae bacterium
ACCGGCACATGATACAGGCGATAAATCGATAAAACGATGGAAAAGAACTACAGTTTCGTCTACAAGCATTACGATTCTCTCGAAGAGATGACCTCCGCGGACCGGGAACTGGTTCTGCGGGCCAAAGATGCCTGCGACAGTGCCTATGCCCCCTACTCCGATTTCCGGGTGGGAGCTGCGGCTCGTTTGCGCAGCGGAAAGATCATTACAGGCAGCAATCAGGAGAGCGAGGTGTATCCCGCCGGAGTATGTGCCGAACGTAGCCTGCTGTTCCACCATCAGAGCCACTACAAAGACGACCCGATCGCCGTGATGGCCATTGCCTCGAAACCCGATCCGCGGGAGTGTTACCCGTGTGGCATCTGCCGACAGGTCCTGGCTGACACAGAGAAACGACAGGCCTCGCCGATCCGGGTCATCATGGCCGGCCGCGAGGGCGCCACAGAGGTCGAGAGTGCCCGCGACCTGTTGCCATTCCTGTTCCAACTATAATCGATTCCACGTTATTCCGACACAACACCTGCTGACCATGTTCACTCCCGACGATATTCTCTACGAAGACAACCACCTGCTGATTGTAAACAAACATGCCGGCGATCTGGTCCAACCCGATCCGGAGGGGAACAGCGCCCTGGAGAACGAAATCAAAAGCTATATCAAGCAACGCGACCATAAACCGGGAGCGGTTTTCCTCGGTGTGGTGCATCGCATCGACCGTCCGGTGAGCGGAGCAGTACTATTCGCCAAAACGAGCAAGGCCCTCGCTCGACTCAACGAGATGATTCGCAACCGGCAAATCGACAAACGCTACTGGGCCATCATCGAACGAATACCCTCACAACCGGAAGGTGAACTGACACACTACATACTGCGGAACCCCAAGACAAACCGCTCCTACGCCCATGACACCCCTGTGCGTGACAGTAAAGAGGCAAAACTCCGCTACCGGATTCTCTGCTCCGGAGAGCGTTACCATCTGGCCGAAATCGAACTGCTGACCGGACGGCATCACCAAATCCGGGCGCAACTTGCCAAAATCGGCTGTCCAATCAAAGGCGATCTGAAGTACGGCGCCAAACGCTCCAATCCCGACGGTGGCATCTCATTACACTCCAGACAGTTGAGCTTTATACATCCGGTCAGCAAGGACCCCCTCTGTATCACAGCCCCCGTCCCCGGCGGGGATAAACTATGGGCTTATTTCGAAACCGAAGTTTGTTGAGTCATGTCTGCGTTGCCTGTTATCAGCGTCATCATGCCGGTCCACAACGCCGGAGCCTATGTCGGAGAGGCTATCGAAAGCATCCTCGGACAAACCTTCGATGACTTTGAGTTCATCATCATCGACGACTGCTCTTCCGACAACTCTGCCGAGATCGTACGTAGCTATGCTGCGCATGATCCTCGCATCGTTTTCCTGCAGAACGACCGGAATCTCGGTGCCGCACAAACCCGGAACCGGGGCCTTGATATGGCCCGCGGCAGCTACATCGCCTTCATGGACTCCGACGATCTATGCGCAGCGGAACGATTCGACAAACAGCTCGCCTACTTCCGTACACACCCGAAGATTGCCCTATGCGGCACTTATTATGAAGCTTTCTATGAAACTGACGGCCATAGGGAGAAGCTGCCCGTACCCCAAACGCATGAAGAGATCATCGCCCGCATGCTGTTCGGCAACCCGTTTGCCCTGCCTTCGGTCATGATACGCCGCGACGCCCTCGAGACCTCGGGCGTTCGATTCCGGGAGTGTCTGGCCGAAGACTACCGATTCTGGATAGATCTCTCCCCCAGGTTGCAGATGGCCAATTTGCCGGAATACCTCTTCTTTTATCGCCGATGGTCGCAGCAAACCTCCACGCACGACATTGAACGACAAACCCGCAGCGCCCAACTCATTCTCCAGGAACATTTGCACAACGTGCTGGGCCTTTTTCTTTCCGACAAAGAGGCACGCATCTTCACCGACTTCGCTTTGGGTTACAACTCGCCCCTCAGCAAAACCGATTTGAAAATCTTCGCAGATATTCTCCGAAACATCTGTCATAAGAATCAGGAACGGCAATATTGCAATCCACAACGACTCCGCACCATGGTTGTCCGCAGATACAAAGTGGCCTGTCTGCGCTTTTATCCAGCCCTAATCGTTAAACTGAAAAAAAGAATCTTTGCGCTCGGACTATGAAACTCAGCATTATCATTCCACTCTACAATACCGAAAAGCTCATCAGCAAATGTATCCTTTCGGCCCTTGAGCAGGACCTGCCTCAGGACGAATACGAGATTCTCGTCATCGACGACGGATCGACCGACTCCTCCGCAGCCGTCGTTAAAGAATTGACACAGAGATATCCGAACATCCGTCTCTTTTCAAAGCCGAACGAGGGGTTGAGTATGACTCGTAATTACGGAACCGATCGCGCTGCCGGGCAATACATTCTCTATCTGGACTCGGACGACTATCTCCATCCCAACATTCTGAAAACGATTGTCGAGACGATGAAACAGGAGCACCTTGATATGCTGGCCATCGATGTAAATGGAGTGGATGAACAAGACCAGGTCATACCCTTATGGCTCGACGGCCATGCAGCCCGGCTCGGAACCTCAATACAAAGAGGCCGGAAGGTACTACGCGACAACAAATTTTTGCCGATGGTCTATGCCTACATTTATAGCCGAGACTTTCTCAATCGACACGCATTACGCATGGCTCCGATTTGGCACGAAGACGAAGAGTTCACCCCGCGGGCTTTGTACTATGCCGAGCGACTCGCGTATCGTCCCATACGGGTATATAACTATCTGCAACGCCATGACTCCTTCATGAGTACCTATAAACCGGAGAATCTCTTCCAACTGGCCAAAGGGATGAGAAGCCTCTCTCGTTTCGCTGACAGCATCGAGGCCGACGACCCAGAAGGGGCCCAATATATTCGTTGGCGAATCGCCCAGACAGCCTTCAGCTCGTTCAGACGCTCCGTATGGGAACATCTGGGCAATACCCGCGCATTAGCCGAGTATTATCGCAAGGAGGGTATCATGCCCCTGCAGTTCAAACGCTCCCGCATGAAATACCGCCTGCTGAACCATGCGCTCCCGCTATTCATCCTCTATTACAAGCTCCATAAGCCCAAAGAACAGACCACACCATCTCCCTCACGGAGCAAATAATAGAACTGAAGCTGTCGGATTCTGCCCAAATAATCGGCTCAGGTTTTTGTAGCACACGGAAGTATCTGCTATATTTGCAATAAATATCACCTTCCGGATACACTTCGGACTATGATCCTCAAAACGGAAACAACTTTTCTCCTCCCAGGCATTCGAGAGTTGAGCCGAGTTTTCATGCCAGGATCTCTTCCTGCATCCATCGGTGAACATATTTGTCAATCCCTAAGAACACCATGAATTCCACCGGGAAACAACTAGCCAGCGGCGTCATGTATAACGCAATCGCCAAATATGCAGGGCTCCTGATCAATCTCATCATTTCAGGCGTTTTAGCACGATTACTCACTCCAGATGATTTCGGCATCGTGGCAGTTGCTACGGTTATCATCACATTTTTCAGCATTTTCAGTGATCTGGGCATCGCTCCTGCCATCATCCAATACAAAAATCTGGATCAAAAAGACCTGAGCAACATTTTCAGTTTTTCACTTTGGACTGGCTTACTTTTGGCGGGCATCTTTTTTGGAGCTTCCTGGCTGATTGCTGATTACTACTCTTCGCCCATCCTGTTGGGGATTTGTCAGATGTTATCGATAAATCTGTTTTTTGCCGCCATCAACATTGTACCCAATGCGCTCTTATACAAAGAGAAACGCTTCCAATTCATTGCTATACGAACAGTAGTTGTACAACTCGTTTGCGGGGTCATCGCTGTCGCTGCAGCTCTATGCGGACTGGGTGTGTATGCACTACTGATCAACCCGATCGGATCAAGCATTCTATTGTTCATTATCAGCTACCGGCAATACCCACAAAAAATCAGACGGACGTGGGGTATAGAGTCCATCCGGAAGATATTTTCCTTCTCGATGTATCAATTCTTTTTCAACGTCATCAATTACTTTTCGCGCAACCTCGACAAACTGCTCACGGGCAAATACCTCGGCATGGAGCAATTAGGTTATTACGACAAGTCTTACCGACTAATGATGCTACCGTTGGGAAATATTACCAATGTCATCACGCCGGTGATGCATCCCGTTTTCTCAGACCTTCAGAATGACCTCCGAAAATTGTCAGATAATTATGTAAAAATCGTTCGGATACTCGCATACATAGGTTTCCCTCTCTCAGCTTTCCTCTACTTCGGAGCACGGGAAATTATGCTGATCGTCTTCGGGCCGCAATGGGAAGCCTCTGTACCCGTGTTCCAGATTCTGGCTCTGTCGGTCGGAGTCCAAATCATTTTATCAACTTCAGGCTCCATTTTCCAAGCGGCCAACGCAACGCGTGTCATGTTTCTAAGTGGTATCTATTCAACGATTCTCAACGTGACAGGCATTCTGATCGGCATCTTCGTTTTCCGGTCAATTGAAGCCATCGCTTGGTGTATCTGCACAACTTTCACCATCAACTTCATTATGAGCTACTATCTGATGTATTACATAACATTCCGTTTTTCATGGCGGCCATTCTGGAGGCAGTTGGTGAAACCTTTGCTGCTCACCGCGATACTTGCAGCCATATTATATCTCCAACAAGTCGTATATCCCATTTCCCAACTCATCGGATCACTGATACTCAAAAGCGGATTATCATTCGGAACATGGTTTGCATTCATTCAACTTTCTGGAGAATTTAATTTGATTCACAAACTTCGGGAATGGAACCACCGAAAAAAGCAGATAGTTCCACCTTCACTCCATGATACCAAACAAATGAATTAACGAGCTTTACTTTCGACATGAAAAAAACCTCTGTGACATAATCACAGAGGTTTTTTGAGCTATCAATATCACTTCCGACCTTTCTTTTACATGGCTTACCAAATCGTCACTCGATCCTCGGGAGCCATATACATCGGATCGCCTTCCTGAATACCAAATGCCGTGAAGAATCCATCCATATTGCGCAATGCAGCATTCACACGCCATCTGCCCAGCGAATGGGGGTCGATCTTCGTCCGACGCAGGATCTCCTCATCGCGAATGTTTTCACTCCAAAGAGCCGCATAGCCCAAATAGAAACGCTGTTCATCGGTAAATCCATCGATCGGCTCCGGAGCCGGTTTCCCCTCGAGGCTGTTTTCATAAGCCGTATGAGCCACCGACAAACCGCCCTGGTCGGCAATATTTTCGCCCAAAGTGAAATGTCCGTTGGCATGAACGGTATCGACTACCACAATCGCATCATACTGTGCGGCCAGTTTCTCGGCACGCTCTTTAAAGCGAGCAGCATCCTCGGCCGTCCACCAATCGGTCAGATTTCCATCCTTGTCATAATTACGCCCCTGATCGTCGAATCCGTGCGTCATCTCATGGCCGATTACCACACCAATAGCTCCGTAATTCACGGCATCGTCTGCATTCGGATTAAAGAATGGGGGTTGCAGAATAGCTGCCGGGAAGCAAATCTCGTTCGTCGTCGGATTATAATACGCATTCACCGTCTGAGGACTCATATACCAACGTCCCCGGTCCACCGGTTTCCCGGCCTCGGCAAGCTGATACTCCATTTCGAAGACATTCGAACGACAAACATTGGCCCAATAGGAGTCGTCCTTAATCTCCAGTCCCGAATAGTCGCGCCACTTATCGGGATAGCCGATTTTCACCGTAAAGGAGGCCAGTTTCTCCTGCGCTTTGGCCTTGGTCGCATCGCTCATCCACTCCAACCCTTCGATACGTTGACCGAGGGCCTTCTGCAGATTTCCCACCAGCTCGAGCATCTTCTCTTTGGACGAAGCGGGGAAATATTTCTCCACATACAGTTGTCCGAGAGCTTCGGAGAGCGCTCCATCGGTAGTAGCCAGCGAACGCTTCCAACGCGGTTTCTGTTGCTGCGTACCCGACATAACTTTGCCATAGAAGTCGAATGACGCAACCTCGAAGTCGTCGCTCAGATAAGGTGCCGCAGCATCCAAAAGGTTAAATACCAGGTAAAGTTTCTCTTCCTCGAGAGTTACATCCTGCATGGCTTTGCCCAATGCCGAATAAAAATCCTTCTGACGAACATTCACCGTATCGAGTCCCGGCAGACCCAACGCGGCAAAATAGCTCTCCCAATCCAGCAACGCACTCAGCTTCTGCAGGTCGGCCACCGACATCTTGTTGTAATTCTTATAAGAATCACGGAGCACCTCACGCGAATAAGAGGCCTCGGCTACCTTATTCTCAATCTTCAGCACGGCATCCGCAGCAGCAGCAGCAGCCTCTTCCGTTGTATAACCGGCCAACGCGAACAACTTGCCGATATAAGTTCGGTAAGCATCGCGCACCCGCTGCGTCTCTGCGTCCTCCGACAAATAATAGTCGCGGTCGCCCATCGCAAGGCCCGCCTGCTGCATCAGCACGATGTTCATCTTGCTGTTCATGTCATCGGCATCTACTCCCACCGCAAAATAAGGAGCCATACCCTCGCGCTGAAGCGTAGCCACCATTTTCGACAAACCTTCCCGATCGGCCACTGCCTCGATAGCCGCCAACTGCTCCTTCACGGGAGCAGCACCGTCGGCATTCAGTTTCACGCTATCGAGCCCCATAGCATAGAGCGTAGCAATTTTCTGTGCAATACTGCCCGGCACCTGCGTCTGAGCAGATACCTCCTCGATAATGGTACGAAGTTGTTTCAAGTTATCATCGCGCAACTGATCGAAAGAACCGAACCGAGAATATTCCGGCTTAAGCGGATTGTTCTTGATCCATCCGCCGCACGCATACTCGTAGAAATCCACCCCCGGACGAACCGTGGTATCCAGATTGGCAAGATTGATTGCCGGAACTGCGGCCGATTGCTGCCGGCTATTACATCCCGTAACAGCGGCCAGTCCGGCTGCAGCGATAAAGGAATACACCATTAACCTTTTCATTTTATTGTGATTTAAATCAAAACTTCGCTAAAGCGAAAGCAAAGATACAATAAAATGCATTACAAAGGTCCGGCAAAACAAGATTCCTTCAGGGATGTCCCGTTAATCCTCCGAGGTTTTCTCCGCCTGGAAGATACGCACCCAGTCTACGTACATCCTCACGGTTCCGGTCATCTCTTTCTTAAAAGCATCAAGCTGCAGGCAAATGTGATGCGGCACCTGAGGAATCGCTTTTCGGTCGGTGAGAGTCCAGACCTCCTGACCGTCGCGATAGATGGTCAGCTTATCCGGAAACCACTCCATACTCATCACATGCCATTCATCGCCAGCAACGTCATGTTGGAAGTGGTACTGACTATTATCCTCGCCGTAGTGGATAAAGGTATGAAACGGCTGACGGTCCGGGGTCGGCTCGGTACCGGTTTCGTAGATATCATTCTCCCCATCCACCGGCCAACGCTCACTCTGCGGCCAGGTCAGCACCACACCGCTGGTCGTTCCACTGGGGTCAGGTTCCGTGCGTACCCGGAATTCGTATTTCCCATAGGTGTAATTGGCTTTATGAGCCATTCCTCCGGAGACCACCTGACCATCCTTCATGCAAGCCGTAATGACGAGTTGCCCGTCTTCCACGGAGAATGCTTCGGGACTACGCAGTCCATTGCCATCGTGCCCGGGACCATCGTACATCCCCCATATACGCGTATCAACGGCAGTGCTGTCGAAATCTTCCTGAAACACCAGTTTCCACTCCACCTGATCGCCGGAATCAGGCGGAGTTTTACCCTGATCTCCGGTTCCTGATTGCCCTCCACAACCCACAGCGACCAATAATAAGCCAATAAAAAAAAGCGACTGTAAAACAAGGTTTTTTTTCATAACAAATCGTTTTTAATGGTTGTTAGGATAAAATTAGACATTGGCAAGAAAAGCCACTACCACGATTTTTACAGAAAATATAAGGTCTTTATCAAAAAAGCAGAAT
>CASDWR010000219.1 GCA_949284665.1 uncultured Rikenellaceae bacterium
CGAACTCGCCGATCAGATTCTCCTTTCGAATACAGATCGCAGTAAAACGATCCTGTTGCTTAACGATTATAGCCCGGTAACCCATTAAAATCATAAAAGCCATGAAATATTTTTCTTTTTGCATGTTGACTATGGCGATAGTTTTCGGAACGATTATCCGAACGGAAGCCAAAGACCCGGAAGAGGCGGAGTCGAACCACGTGATCATAACCCTCAAGTCGGGCGAGAAGGTCGAAGGCTATGTTCTTCGTGGATGGCATGCAGAATATTCCGTGTTCAAAAAAGAGAATTTCTCTTTCAAGGTAACCCAAACGCCCGATGATAAGGAACCGATCGAATATACGGCTGAAGAAGTTGTGAGTATCGATTATGTCGAAAAGACAGAAAACCACCCCGACGGCCTGCGTTGGGAATCGCGCCCGATTGCCCGTCCGAATTTCAATAGTCGTTACAACACAATACAGCGGTTGGTATGTGTCAACAAAGTGGGAGAGAACGCCACGACCTACTGGTGGAAAATATGGGTTGCTTCAGGAGTAAACGGTATGAGCAGATCCCTCCAGACCAACTACGGGATTCGTTTTCACAACGATCCGGAAGGAATAGTATACCCCTACATGCTGGTAAATTCAGTGTTGATGAAGGACAAATATCCTGGATTGCAGAAATTCTGCAAGAATTGGTTCAAGGGTCCGGAAGGTAAGGTTCATGAGCGGGAAGCTGACGAGAATGACTCCTGGATTCTTGATATGTATGATGCCTATTTGGCAGAACAGGGTGGGGGCCAGTCGGCAAGATAGTCCGCTGGACTCTTCTGCGTATCACCCTTGATGCGGCGGACATTTTTGATGAGATATGATCGGAAAATTTGTTCGAAATAGATTGATTGCCACTCTCTTTGTCCTGAATCAATAGACTGCCAACATCTGATCGTTTTTCCTCCCGTTTTAGTCGACGGAGCAATATCGCCCTGCAAAGCGGAATGTTTTATCCTTACGGATGTAAATGTCGCAAATTGTCCGTAAGACCAATATGCTGAAAGTTTGGGATGTTCGTGTCCGTGATCCCGTGGAATCTTGGGAAGGGGAGATCGGTGAAAAGTTCGATGCCTTATTCAATTGGGAAATAGGCATTTAATATGTCTGATAATTTTTCCCGTTCCGGATGTCATACAAAAATGCAAGAACATCCTTGCCATCCGGATAATCCCAGGGCATCGGAGATTGGGCTTTGCCGAAATAGACCGAGCGCGGATATGAAAAAGAACGGGAGACGACGCACTGCAACTGTTTGTCATGTCGGGACAACCATGTTACGGCCTCGTCGGGTGTTTCATAATACAGGTAATTGATTTGGCTGATGACCGCCGGGAAATCATCTGCTTGAACCAACGTGAAAAAGCCGCCGTCCTGATACGGCATGCCTTGCATGGTGAGCAAGGCCTTGTTCCGGCGATACGAATTGCGATACTTGATGCCGACCATTTTTGATCCGACTTCAGAAAGAAAGTGTGCCAATCGATGTATGTCATATGCTGGCGGAAGCAGAATCAGTGAAACGTTCCGACACCCCAATCCTCCATAACGGAACATGTCGCAGGCAAGTCCTTCCAACTCAATCCCGGATTCGTCTCCGGTAAGTATGGCGGCCGAACTCCGACTTCCGCGAATCAGCGTTGGGACCGACCGATAAATGCTGCGGAAATAACGCCCGCTGTTATCACTGCCCGATGCAATCACACCGTCAGGCAATTTGCCTTCGGTCAGATAATAGATCGGTATCTGGGGATCGATCTCCCGGAGCAGCGAAATCGTGAAATCGATCAATATCCGATCTTTGCCCGACGGTTTTACATGGCAGTTGTCTCCGGCCATCAATACGCAGAGCATGTCGGAAAATCCGACCAATGGAATGTTCCCCGCCATGATGACTCCGATATCGTTCGGTTTGGTTGACCGACACGGAGAGTCGTATCGTCTTAACCATTCCGTCAGAATGTCTTTCCGCAACATTGTCGTTCGCAGCGTTTCAATGGCATAATGAATGTCTGCGGATGAAAACCACTCGTTTTCGGCTTCGGCTTTTGCAATGACCTCACGCGATGCCGTATCATTCCCGAATGTTCGTAACCGTTCACCAAGTGCATGGAACG
>CASDWR010000220.1 GCA_949284665.1 uncultured Rikenellaceae bacterium
CCGCAAGTCATACACGCATACAGTGCCAGAAAACACAACAAATACATCGCCGTCAATTGTGGCGCCATTCCGGAAGGGACGATCGATTCCGAACTCTTCGGACATGAGAAAGGAGCATTCACCGGTGCCACAGAAGCACGAAAAGGATATTTCGAAGAGGCTGACGGAGGTACCATATTCCTCGACGAAGTGGCCGAACTGCCCCACTCGACACAGGTGAGGCTGTTGAGGGTCTTACAAACAGGGGAGTTTATCCGTGTAGGCTCATCCAAAACCCAAAAGACAAATGTACGCGTAGTAGCCGCCACGAATATCAATTTGTCCGAAGCCATTTCGGCCGGGCGATTTCGGGAAGACCTCTATTATCGCCTCAATACCGTACCTATCGTCGTCCCCCCACTCCGCGAAAGGCGCGAAGATATTTACCTGCTTTTCCGGAAATTCGCATCGGATGTTGCCCTTCAATATCGCATGCCGGCCATTTCACTCGACGACAACGCTCGGAACCTGCTGGAAAGCTACTATTGGAAAGGCAATATAAGGCAATTGAAAAATGTGGCGGAACAGATCTCTGCTGTCGAAGAATCGCGTCTGATCACGTCGGATATCCTCCGACGCTATCTGCCCGAAGACCAGCCTGCATCCTCGATGCCCATGCTCTCGAACAGCGGATCGACAGCCGACATGAGTTCGGAGCGTGAACTGCTGTATAAAGTACTCTTCGACCTGAAAAGCGACATGAGTGACGTTAAACGGATGTTGCTCGAAGTAGTCGGCAACAATACGGCAAACCGTGTCGATACTTCGTCGATCGCAGGATTTCTGCAACCCCACAAAATAAATCCGACACCCGTACCGGAGCCTCAATATGCCGACAGTGAGGATGTCACGGACGAAGCCCCGCACGAAATGACCAAAGAACAGGCTCAACGAAATGCAATAGTAAAGGCCCTGCGTCGTTGTAATGGTAAAAGGAAAGAGGCGGCCAAGGAGCTCTTCATGTCCGAAAGAACATTGTACAGAAAAATCAAAGAACTCGGTATCAATGAATTCTAACATTAAAAAGATCATCCCTCACATTATACTCGCCACGTTCGTGGCGATCGTTGCCGTGGCTTGTACGGTTAAATACTCTTTTTCGGGTGCATCCATTCCACCCGATGCCAAGACGGTGAGCATCGCCTACTTCCCGAACAACGCTCCGATGGTAGCCCCTATCCTGAGTTCTACGTTGACCGAAGCGCTTCAGGATCGTTTCTCACGTCAAACCCGTTTGGCAATCGTATCTGAAGGCGGCGATCTCAGCTTCGAGGGTGAAATCACCAACTACACCACCCAGCCTGCAGCCATCACGGGAAATGAAACCGCTGCCATGATGCGTTTGACCATTACCGTCCGGGTCAAATTTACGAACATACTCGAACCGGCGTTGAATTTCAACAAGACATTCTCTTCATTCGGCGATTACGATGCAACCAAACTGCTACAAGAAGTGGAACCAACGCTGATCCCCGAAATTGTCGAAGTGCTGGTCGACGACATATTCAATGCAGCCGTTTCTAACTGGTAACACGACTTTCCCATGGAATCAAACGAACGTCCTTCATACTCTCTGCCGTCGGGAATCGACTCTCTTTGCAGCATGCCGACCGATGATCTGAAGGTTTTGGCCGCCGAATATCCGTGGTTCGACGCGCCCCTACGGGAACTATCACGCAGAGGTGAGCCGGTCCCTGACCGATTGCGACTGATCGAAGAAATCCGTCCGATCGGGAAAATGATGCCTACGGTTGATGCAAACGAATTCGCCTTATCGCCCACAATCGACCTCATCGACCGCTTTATTGCTTCCGGCGAGCACCGGATATCTCCTTCAACCGATACACCGGAAGAAATTCCTGAAACCACCGCTTTCGATCCCGATGACGAAACCGCTTCCGAAGAGTTGGCGAATATCTATCTCGATCAGGGATTAATCGACAAAGCGAAAGCAATATATGAGAGATTAAGTTTGCTATATCCGAAAAAAAGTATTTATTTTGCCGAAATTATTGCAAAATTTGAAAACAACCGAGACGAAAACGGACAATAATAATTTGAAAAGACTATGTATATTTTCTTCATCGTATTGATTATCATTGCAAGTATCCTGATCATCCTTGCAGTTTTGGCACAAAATCCCAAAAGCGGTATGGCTGCCAACTTCGGAGCCTCGAATCAGGTAATGGGGGTGCGCCAGACGACAGACTTTCTGGAGAAATTCACCTGGACCATGGCTATCTCTATTTTCGTATTGAGCCTTTTGGCATCCATAGCCATCTCTTCTCACAGAAATTCTTCTTCAGGTCACGGAGACGAGATCATCGAA
>CASDWR010000221.1 GCA_949284665.1 uncultured Rikenellaceae bacterium
CGTAGTACCCCCTTGAGCCACCAACCAGTCCGAAAACATCCCCAACAACGGATTGGCCGTAATTCCCGAGAAACCATCCGAACCGCCACACTTCAACCCTACTCGCAATTCTGACACAGGAACGGGCGTACGTCGATCCTCACACACTGTCTGGTATATTTCGGTCAACAGACGCATGCCTTCTTCGATCTCGTCGCCCTTTATCTTCTGACACTCCATGAATCGCACCCGACGTTCATCCACGGGCCCCACAAACTCACGAAAAGCGGACACCTGATTGTTTTCACATCCCAATCCCACAACCAATACACCCCCGGCATTGGGGTGCAATACCATGTCGCGTAATACCTTTCTGGTGTTTTCATGGTCATCACCAAGTTGCGAACATCCATAATTGTGAGGGAAAGCCACGACAGCATCGATCCCTTTGCCGCCAGTCCTTTCCTGCAACACGCGGGCAAGACGCTCGGCAATACCGTTCACGCATCCCACTGTCGGAATGATCCAGATTTCATTCCGGACACCCACACTGCCATCCGCCCGACGATATCCCATAAACGTACGCTTCTCGTCTGCGATATCGAGCGAAACAGATACCGGGGCATACGTATATTTGAGGAGGCCTTCAAGATTGGTTTTGATATTTTTCTCGTTCACCAGTCCACCCTGAGGAATTTCCGTATGAGCATGACCGATCGCATATCCATACTTGACAATATGCTCCCCGATCGATAATCGTTGCAGTGCAAATTTGTGTCCGGCAGGGATATCGTTTACCAATGCAATTTCAAGACCGTCGATCTTTACGACAGTTCCTGCAGCGAGCGGTTCGATTGCTACCGCCACATTATCGGCAGGGTTGATTTTTAAAAACTTTGCCATGTCAAGTTTGCTAAAGAATCGTTTTCACTGCATCTTTCATCCCTTTCTCAGCTATCAGTTCGAGATCGGCGGCAAGCAGATCAGTCAATCCCGGGATATCATTCAGATTCTCATCCCAAATGAATTCGGCCCCAAGCACTCCCTCCGCCACTTTGCGCACATCCCCACTTTGCCATAGAGTCTGAAGCAATTCAATGATAGCGGCATCGTCATTCGGCACAATCTCATCCGCTCCACGACGACCGCCCTTGTAGTAAGTAACGATCCCTGCAAGTCCCATTACAATTCCCTGCGGCAATACTCCCTTGCGTTTCAGGAAGATTTTCAGACCGGGCAAATCGCGAGTCTTGAATTTCGGGAACGAATTGAGCATGATGCTCGTAACAAAATGTTTCACAAAGGGATTACGAAAACGGTCGAGCACATCTTCAGCGAATTTTTTCAATTCGGCTTCAGGAAGATCGAGTGTCTGCATCAACTCCTCGAACATCACTTTGCGCACATACGCACCGATTACCTCATCCTCGACACACTCTTTCACCGTATCCAACCCGCTCAGATAACCGACCGGTGAGAGTACCGTATGGGGCCCGTTGAGCAGGGTGACCTTGCGTTCATGATACGGTTTTTCGCTCGGCACGAAAAGTACATTCAATCCTGCCTTGTCGGCCGGAAATTCGCGCGCCACACTCTCCGGAGCCTCGATCACCCACAGATGGAAAATTTCCCCTTTGACCACCAGTTTGTCCTCCACTCCGATACGAGCCAGAATCTCATCGATCGTATCCCGCGGATAACCCGGTACGATACGATCCACCAATGTACAATAGACACCGCACGACTCTTCGAACCACCGACGGAAGCCATCGTCCAGTTTCCACAAATCGATGTATTGTTCGATACACTTCTTCAGTTCTTTCCCATTCAGAAAAATCAATTCACACGGCAGAATGATGAATCCTTTCGAGGGATCGCCGTGGAAAGTTTTATAACGATGGTAAAGCAACTGCGTAAGTTTTCCCGGATAGGATTTAGCGGGTTTGTCTTCCAGACGACACGATGGGTCGAATGCAATACCCGCTTCGGTCGTATTGGAAATCACGAAACGCATATCCGGATTTTCAGCCAATTTCATATACTCATCGAACTGTGTGTAAGGATTGATACCGCGTTGTATAACGTCTATCAAGTCAACGGAATCAACCTCTCGGCCATTGTCGATACCCTGCAAGTTGAGATGGTAGAGGCCATCCTGAGCATTCAGCATGTCGACCATTCCGCGATCAATCGGTTGTACTACCACTACACCGCTGTTGAAATCTGTTTTCCGATTGGTATTCCATACGATCCAATCGACAAATGCGCGCAAAAAATTGCCTTCTCCGAACTGAATAATCCGCTCGGGATAGGTTTTGCACTCCACATTGGTTCTGTTCAAGGTTTTCATTTTTTCGGTTATTATAAAAATTTATTGTTCGAAACCATTCGGGACGCAGATCAAAGATACGTCAAGACGCTCTTTGTATTACATATCTCGTTGCCAACCAACAAATATACGAAAAATTTGCACGTGCACGTGCACGCATAAACACTTTTTTTACTAAATTTGAACTCGTATGCGGAAACACTCCGCAAAAGGGATAAAAGAAATCCAAACCGATAAAAACAGATAACATGAAAAAATTCATTGACAAGGAGTTCATGCTCACCAACGATGCAGCACGAGAACTCTTTCATCAAAGTGCGGAGAAGTTGCCCATCATCGACTATCACTGCCATCTGATACCTCAGATGATTGCCGACAACTACCAGTTTCGCAACATCACCGAGATATGGCTCGGAGGCGATCATTACAAATGGCGGGCGATGCGTGGCAACGGTGTTCCCGAAGAGTACATAACCGGCGGCCGTTCGGATTATGAAAAATTCGAAAAATGGGCGGAAACCGTTCCCTATACCATGCGCAACCCGCTGTATCACTGGACGCACCTCGAACTCTCGCGTGTTTTCGGCATCGACAAGCAACTCAAACCCGAAACGGCACGGGAAATTTATGACGAATGCAATGCGCTGCTGGCCACCGAAGAATTTCGCGGCCAGGCAATCATGCGCCGTTTCAATGTCGAGACAGTCTGCACGACCGATGATCCGGCCGACACTCTCGAATACCACAAAAAGATCAAGGAACATCCTTTCGGCACAAAAGTCCTTCCCACCTGGCGGCCCGACAAGGCTATGGCCATCGAAAATCCGGATACATACAAAACCTATATCGAAAGCCTCGGGAAAGCGGCCGACATGACGATATCGACATTCGAAGACATGATTGCCGCATTGCGCAAACGTCACGACTTTTTCGCTTCGATGGGTTGCAAACTCTCCGACCATGGTCTGGAAACATTTTATGCTGAGGAGTATACGGAGAGCGAAATCAAAGCCATTTTCCGCAAAGTCATGGATGGCAAGAAGCCCACTGCAGAAGAGCTGTTGAAATTCAGGAGCGCCATGCTTTTCGAATTTGCCGTTCTCGACTGGGAAAAGGGTTGGACGCAACAGTTCCACGTCGGTGCCATTCGAAACAACAATACACGCATGATGAACATTCTCGGGCCCGATACGGGTTATGACGCGATCCATGACCTGCCATGTGCTGCGGCGGGGCACAAACTGCTCGACAATCTGGCGAAGGTGGATAAACTGACCAAAACGATTCTCTACAACCTCAACCCGAAAGATAACGAAGTTCTGGCCACCATGGCCTATACATTCAACGACGGGACGGTTCCCGGAAAAATCCAACTGGGTTCCGGTTGGTGGTTCCTCGACCAGGAAGACGGCATGCGGAAACAGATGAATGCACTCTCTGCATTGGGGCTTTTGAGTCGTTTTGTGGGCATGCTTACCGATTCCCGCAGTTTCCTTTCCTACCCTCGCCACGAATATTTCCGCAGAATCATGTGCAACCTCATCGGCGAAGACATCGAAAAAGGGAAACTGCCTGCAAGCGAGATGCCATTCATTCATCAAATGGTCAGTGACATTTCCTATTACAACGCGAAACGTTTCTTTGAATTCTGACGTCCCGTACGGATCTGACACATAACAAAAACTCCTCCACTCTACCGATAGCGGAGGAGTTTTTTTATCGTAAAGAGTATAAAAACACCCGGGAAAGTCATGCAGACCGTATTGGCCTATGTCCTACCCAGGGAATAAGATTCGAGACCGATTGCCACGAGACGGATTCATCACGTCATGAAAAAATACCGAAATAATCCTCGACAGCAACGAAGAATAACAAAACGCAGGCAACGGCCACTCGGTCGAAGATCTCGACCTGTGCCAGCGGCGGGGCCAGGAGACAAAACGAAGATTTCAGATCACAAGATTTCCTGTAAACCGCCACGGGCAACCACCTCTCAACCATGACCAGGCACAAAGAGGGCGCCCTAAATATCCGAAAAATGGTAAACACAGGTTTTGCTATTCCTCTCTCCGACTTCACACATAACCAATATCGTCAAAAAACGATGGGGATGCGCTTGTCAG
>CASDWR010000222.1 GCA_949284665.1 uncultured Rikenellaceae bacterium
GTAAATGCAGTCATATCGTCCCCTTTCACTTAACTTTTTCGTCCCCCTCTCACCTATAGCAAAGATAACAAAATTCGATATGAAAAACGAGCAACATGATCCACCGGGTGAAAATTCCGTGCATAAAAATACCAATTCAATCCAAATAATGCCTACAAAAAGGCAAACAAGATAGAACTAAATACTGAAAATCAATAAATTGAAAACCACCATCCCTTAAATCCTCACAAATTTCATCAGACAACGCCAAACACTTTCCACCGGATTTTGCTATATTTGCTTATCCTTAAACATGTTTAATCAAATCATAATCCAACCCGTCTTGATGAAAAGAATCCTCTTTTTCGCCCTTCTTCTTTCCGGAACAACCAGCCTTTTTGCAGCCCGTCCCACGGAATATGAAAAAATTACCGATATTCCCTACCGCGAAACAGGAAAAGACAGTTATGCCGATTCCCTGTGCCGGTTGGACATCATCTATCCAAAAGACCAAAAAGGATACAGTACGATGATCTGGTTCCACGGAGGCAGCCTCAAAGGAGGAACAAAATCCAAAGTTGCCGGATTGGCAGAAAAGGGGTTTGCAGTCGTTTCGGCCGACTATCGGCTCTCTCCACGCGTAGAGGTTACCGATTGCATAGAAGATGCAGCTGCCGCGGTAGCCTGGGTGGTCAGACATATCGCCGAATACGGAGGTGATCCCAAACGCTTGTTTATCGGAGGTCACTCGGCCGGAGGTTATCTGACCTCAATGCTCGGGCTGGATAAACGCTGGCTTGCCCCTTATGGCATCGATCCCGATACAACCTTTGTCATGTTGATTCCTTACAGCGGACAGGCTATCACACACTTCACGCGTCGTTGGGAAATGGGGATGCCTCGCACCCAACCGCTCATCGACGATCTCGCCCCCCTTTACCATGTACGGCCTGACTGCGCCCCCATACTCATCCTCTCCGGAGACCGAGAACTCGAACTGCTCGGACGTTACGAAGAAAATGCCTATTTCTGGCGCATGTTCCAACTCGTGGGGCACCCCAACGCCAAAATATACGAATTCGACGGATTCAGCCACGGTCAGATGCAGGTGCCCGGGCACCTAATAACCACCCGACTCATAAACGACTACGACAAACAGCAGGCAACAAAATAACGAACCTTCCCACCCAATATTCAAAGCGGACCGGACGACAATGTCCGATCCGCTTTCTGCATGCTATTTGCATTATCTCATCAGTCGACTTTTCGAAATCAAACCTTTCAACATGAACCTTTTTTCAAAACGTATCCTCGGCATTTCGATGTTTGTCCTGACAACAGGCTCGATTGTCCCGTGGGGTTCATTCGAGGCGGAAGCTTCCGTCAGTCAAAACGAGGAGAAACATACAAAAAACAGAACGGAAGGATACCGCAAAACAGGGTGGAGCATAGCCCCGCTCCCGGCTATCAGTTACGGATCCGACCTTGGTGCACAATTGGGCGCTGTCGTCGATGCATACTATTTCGGCAATGGTGACACATACCCGGAATACCTACACAAAATCACTGCAGAGGTCGCCTACTTCACAAAAGGCTCCGGGATATACCACATCTTCTATGACTCGAAATACCTCTTGCATAACTTGCGTATTACCGCAAGTGCAAGCTACCTGCCAAATCGTATGATGGATTTCTACGGATTCAACGGGTATGCCTCACCCTACGATGAAAATCAGGGCCGCTCCTTTTACGCCATCGACCGCAACCTGCTCCGGGTAATGACCGACTTGCAAGGACGGTTTCATGACAAACGTTTCGGCTGGGCTGCCGGTATCGTATTCTACAACTACAACACGGGAAAGGTAAAACTCGAAAAATACAAAGATGCACCCTCTCTATACCAACTATACGTAGATAATGGCGTCATTTTCCCCGATGAATCACAAGGTGGGACCCATCTGGAATTCAAAACAGCAGCTTTCTACGACACCAGGGACCACGAACCCGATCCCACACGAGGCATCTATACGAACGCTATCCTTTACGGTTCGCCCGACTTCATCAACGGACGTGGATACAGCTATCTGAAACTGGCCGCCGCATTCCGACACTATCTTACACTCATCGACCGACACCGACTCGTTTTCGCCTACCATATTGCTTACCAGGGAACTCTTGCAGGCAAAACTCCGTTCTATATCCAGCAAAATATGACAACCCTGTTCCTCAGACAGATCAACTCTGATCTGCTGGGCGGATCAGCCTCCCTCCGCGGGGTACTCTACAATCGTGTGGTCGGAGACGGAGAGGCTTGGTTTAATGCGGAATTTCGTATTCGTCTGATCGATTTTCTCTTCATTAAACAGGAGTGGTATATCACAACAAATCCGTTTTTTGATACCGGTATGGTCGTGCAACCTTTCCGACTGGCCGAAATGAAACGCAGCGGGCTGGCTGAAATCTACAACGGAGCTTCCGAACGGCTGCATTCGAGCATCGGTATCGGATTGAAGGTGGTAATGAACCAAAACTTCGTCATCTCATTTGAATACGGCAAACCCTTCGACAAACGAGACGGAAATGGAGGGATGTACCTCGGACTGAATTATATCTTCTGATCTCGTGAATCCGACTCACGGCACACGACAATACGGGACCACCCGTCAACAGGTGATCCCGTAAATCACATTCTCGGATTCTTCTCCGTTTCAAATCCGGACAGCGCAGTCAAAACTGCACCTCGGACTTGCGCTCTTACCGCATAGAGTCCTCGTAGAGGATCCGAAAAACTATACCAGTCCCGAAAATCCCATGAAAGCCATGGCCAAAATTCCGGCCGTAATCAATGCAATGGGCACTCCCTTCATCGCTTTGGGTACATCGCTCAGTTCAAGTCGTTCACGAATACCGGCAAATATCACCAGTGCCAAGGCAAAGCCGATCGCCGTAGAGACGGCATATACCACCGACTGGAGCAAGTTGTACTCCTTTTGGACCAATAGAATCGCAATACCCAATACGGCACAGTTCGTCGTAATCAACGGCAAATAAATTCCCAACGCCTGATAAAGCGAAGGACTGAGCTTCTTGAGAATGATCTCTACCATCTGCACCAATGCCGCAATCACCAGGATGAAGACAATCGTCTGCATGTAGGCGATACCGAGTGGGTTGAGCACATAATATTGAATTAAATAAGCAGCTATCGAACTGAC
>CASDWR010000223.1 GCA_949284665.1 uncultured Rikenellaceae bacterium
AGCATGAACAACAACGAGTTCTCGCGATAACGGAACAACGAGGATATGGCAATTCCCAGAAATATGCAA
Source organism: uncultured Rikenellaceae bacterium (assembly GCA_949284665.1). Lineage (GTDB taxonomy): Bacteria > Bacteroidota > Bacteroidia > Bacteroidales > Rikenellaceae > Tidjanibacter. The sequence goes on from CASDWR010000223.1 coordinate 70, forward strand.
CTCAATACGTAGGGGACCATGAAAGTCAGGATGGTGAGGAATGCCCCATTCATCGGGTAATGGAATAACCGGTAGTGAACTCCCAGCAGATAAAACAGCGTTACGCAGTAGATTGAGAAGTAGACGGTTGTTTTTCCGAAGATGATAGGGAGCGTTGAGAGTCTTTTTTCACCGGGGGTAATCAGTTTGCGATAGAGTCCAAATTCCCGCCACGTACCACCGGCCATACCGATCCCGATCAGCAAGGTTTGTTGAATAATGACGATGATGATCGGCGGCATGACGAAACTGCCGTAACCCGTGTAGGGGTTGAACAAATTGATTGCCTTGAATTCTACGGGATTGCTTACTGTTTCGGCTTGTTCGAGGGAAAGTCCCGAAGCAAGAAAACGTTTTACTTCCACATCGACGCTTACATTGTTGATGCAACTTACCGCATCGTAAAATACCTGGCGGTACATAAGGAAGTAACTTGCATCGACATATACACCGACCGTTGCAGGTAATCCCGAATGCAGATCCTTTCCGTAATTTTCAGGTATATAGATTACTCCGTATATTTTGCGGTCGAAAAAGAGTTGCTTGGCCTCTTCCATGTTTTCCGGACAGTAAGAGACAAAGAAGTTGGGGGCTGCATCGAGCGTTTCGATCAGATGACGGCTTTCCGCGGTTTTGCTTTGGTCGACTACACCGATCGGTACGTTGCGCAACACTTCGTTTTTATAGCAAAGGGCATAAACCGTGGAGTAGAGCAAGGGTGCGATAATAAGGATCAGTACCAGTCCAGCGTCCTTGAATATGTGCAGATATTCGTTTCGGAGGACAGAGACGTATTCGTGTCGTTTAATCTTGAATCTTTCGGTTTTCATATGTCATATCCTCCCCCAATATTGGCTGTGAGTGGCAATTTTTTTCAATCTGGGCAGGCAGGACATGGTGATTACGATAAACAGGACCATGGCTCCCAGATATTTTATCGAGTAAACGACCGGGGCGCCACGCATGGCCTGGTCGACGAAGATCTCGGTGTAATAGGTAAACGGGAAGATGTAGCTTACGGCTCGTATGTACCAGTCCATAGCCATCAACGGGAATGTCAGCCCGGAGAAAGTAAAGGCCAGAACCGAATACCCTCCTGCGATCGAGAGAGAGAGACGAAGGTTGCTTAATAGCGTGATGACGAATATCCCGATTGCCTGATAAGCCAGGACGAAGAGAATGCCGGCAAGAATAAGAATCCATTTATTGCCGTTTAACGGGACTCCGATCCATTTATACATGATCGTATTCATCAGCAGGCTCATCAGTGTGAATCCGAGTGTATAAGGTAACATTTTACCGATCAGGGCAGCCCAGGTACATCCTTCGGCACAGGAGAACCATTCTCCTGCCGTCGAGTTTTTCAGTTCGGTACCGATGGCGAACACACTGCACAGAATCGTGAAAATCATGAGCATCATCGGCATGAAACTCGGCAACAGGTAATAACCGTAGTTGGTATAAGGGTTAAATAGCAGGTGTTTGTCGAATTTCACAGGCATGATTTGTGCATAGGCCTGGGTTTCGGAAAGGCCTTGGGACATGAGCAGTTGTATTTCTACGCCGGCGGAGAATGTGGAGACAGCCGTTTGGATGTCCTTGTTCAATAATCCATTGGCGGAAATATTGGTGGCGTTGATGTATGCGGCCACATGAGTCTGTGTATTGGAATATATATCGCGTTCGAAGTTTTCCGGGATGTAGAGAATGGCTTCGATTTTCCCTTCACGGATCATCTTTTCGCCTTCCTGCATGTCGGTGATGTCGTACATTACCTCGGCCGTAGGTGTTTCACCGACCATTGTGGCCAGTTGGCGTGAGAGTTCCGTGCGGTCGCAATCACATACGGCAATGGGAATGTTCTGTGGAACACCTTTCTCCAACAGCAGGGCGAAGAAACAGAACGAAAGTACGGGAAGGATGATCAGCAATGTGGAAAAAACCGGATAGCGGCCAATCCTGCACACCTCCCGACACAACACTTTTTTTGTTCTGCGCAAGAATTTCATGACTTATCCTTTCCGTTCACTCCATTTTATCCCAATCGGCGATGGCACTCATCCCCGGTCGCAGGTCAGCCACATCGGATGTCGGTTTGGCCTTGACCGTGAAAGTCCGGATATCGAAACCTCCTCTGGTACGGGTTGCGGCCCAGGTGGCGAAATCGGCTTGCGGAGCGATATAATAGATTTCGAGTTCCGTGTTTTTGTCCAAGGCAGGAATGTAGGCCGAGAATTTTTTCCCGATTTTAATCTTCGGCATCAGGGTTTCCTTGATGTTGAAAGTGACCCATTTGTCGCTCATGTCCAGAATTGTTACAACTGGATATCCCGCACCGACCAGTTCCCCGGCTTCGGCAATAACGGTCGATACTTCGCCGTCGACAGGCGAATAGACGAAAGCATCATTCAATGCGATTTCCACTTCCGAAACGGCGCCGGCTGCCTGTTGAACCAGTGCTTCAGCAGCGACTTTGTCTTCTTTCCGGGTCCCCGCCAAAGCCATGTCGTATTGGGCTTTGGCTGCGGAGGCATTCGCCTGCATGACAAGCAGGTTGGCTTCCGCCTCATCGAATGCTTGTGCGGGGACCACCCCCTCCTGGTAGAGATTTTTCACTCTCTGATAGCTTTTTTGCGCGTATGTCAGACCGGCTTCCGCTTTTTGCCACATATTGAGAGCTGCCTCTACCTGTTGTTTCCTTGCTCCGGCATCGGCCTTTTTGTTCTGTGCTTCGGCTGCATTGCGAGCAGCTTGGGCCTGGCGCATTTTGGCGTCGATCTCAGGGGTGGAGAGAACGTAGAGAAGTTCTCCTTTTTTTACTTGTTGACCCTCTCCGATCAACATTTTTTCGATGCGTCCCGGAATTTTGGACGATGCTTTGTAACTCGTTACATTGACTTCTCCTTGAAGAATCACGGGCGTTTTCTTTGCCAGACACCAACTGATCAGTGAAACGATGGC
>CASDWR010000224.1 GCA_949284665.1 uncultured Rikenellaceae bacterium
CAGCACGATGCTGCTGTTCTTGCTCTTGCGGAATCCGTTCTGGATCAGTTCGGCGAGTTGGTCGACCTCTGTGGCGATTTCGGGAATGATGGCCGCTTCGGCACCTGTAGCAATGGCGCCATTCAATGCCAGAAATCCCGCATCGCGTCCCATCACTTCGATGAAAAAGAGGCGTTCGTGGGAGGTTGCCGTGTCGCGAATCTTGTCCACGGCCTCCATGATGGTATTCAATGCAGTATCGTAACCGATCGTCTTGTCTGTTCCGAAAAGATCATTGTCTATCGTGCCGGGAAGTCCCACAATCGGCACATCGTACTCGGCGGCGAAGACCCGTGCTCCTGTCAGCGAGCCGTCTCCACCGATTACCACCAAGGCGTCGATCCCATGTTTACGCATGTTTTCATAGGCGGTAGCCCGTCCTTCTTTGGTTGTAAATTCCTGGCAACGTGCTGTTTTAAGAATTGTTCCGCCTTGTTGTATGATGTTGCTGACATTTTGTGTCTTGAAAGGAACGATTTCATCGAAAACCAGTCCCTTGTATCCTCGCATGATGCCCATTACCTCGAACCCGTTGTAAATGGCGGCTCTCGTTACGGCTCTGATCGCCGCATTCATCCCCGGTGCATCGCCTCCGGAAGTGAGAACTCCGATACATTTGATTTCGTGCATAACCCCAAAATTAAATTAACCTAACCCCGCAAATTTACAACAAATCCGCGAAACGATACCGTTCGACGGAATTATACGGCAATTTTCATCCTTCTTTCGGCCTTTGGCCTGATTTTTTGACTGCAGCGTGATTCGAACCGGCATATACGGGCATTCAATGTCGGCTTTATTCTACCTTCATTCCTCTCTTACGAAAATCGCACCAAACCGGACCGCAGCCCATCTGAAAGAAGCCTTTTCTCCGAACTGTCTTCAGCACGATTGTTTTGCCTATTGTGCCATTTTATGACACCCTGCCTTTTTTGAAGCGGGGAAAACGGGACGGAACCCGGTTCAGGAAATCTAACATTTGCCGTTGTTATTCGTTGTCCCGATATTCTTATCCCTTTTGCCCCTTGACAATTTTTGCAACGGTCGATTCATCCAATACGACCCGGATTTTTGTCATATTTACGGCTCTATCGGTACGAAAATCCAGAGAATCAAATAGGGGATCAAACCTATTCCGGCACAAAGCAATATCAGGGCAATAATTCTCACCAACACTACATCGACATTGAAATAGTCGGCCAATCCCTGACATACGCCGCCTGCGATTTTGTATCTGCTCCGATACAAACGTTTCGGTCCATCTTTGATAACTTCCATTGCTGTTCTATGCTTGTGGTTTGTCCATCTTTTTGTACATTCGGTATAACCCTGAGTCTCTCTTATCCTTATTATATCGGTCTCAAGTAAAATCAGCAAAAGGCTGGGCCTTTATTGCATGATTCTCCTCTCTTCGGGGATCACAATCCACAAAATGACATATGCCCAGATCGAAATCCCTCCGAAAAAGATGAGTAGGAATGTCAAAACCCGGACCAATGAAACGTCGAGTTCGAAATAGCGGGCAATTCCGCCGCAGACACCTCCGATTACCCGTTCGTCACGCGGTCGGATCAGCCTGTGGAACTTTTTTGCTGATCTGGAACCCGGTTCACGTCTCCGTTTCCCGAAGTCTTCCGGATTGCCGATGGCTGTCATTGCTTTCCGGACCAGCCATACCGTAACCACCTCTTGGGTAGGGACGATGTGTTCCTTGAAAATGTGTGCGATGCGCATTTCGATGTCGTGCATCGTTCCCATCCGATCGGAAGAATCCTGGCAACGCGAATCGATATCGTCCAGATATTCGGCAAGCATTTCATATGCTTCTGCGTCGATCTCGAAAGCGACGGAACCTATGTTGGCTTTCAATCTTTTTTTATTGAAATTCATCCTCTCGACGATACGGTTTACTCTCGGCAAAGATATGTATTCTGTAAGGTATCTTTACAAAACGGGAATCCTGTTCTGAGGTAGAACTTCGGCGACGACATATGTGCTGCCGCCTACGAAGATCATATCTTTGGCAGATGCGAGTTCCCGAGCTTTCGACAATGCATTACGGGGTGTTGTTACCGTTTCGCCGACAAGACCGTAACCGGCAGCCATACCGGCGAGCGTTTCTGCAGGAAGGGCGCGTTCCGATTGTGGTTGTGTGAAGAGATAATAGGCCTTATGAGGCAGCAGCGGCAGAATCTCTTCAAGGTTTTTTTCTCGTACGAAACCGAGTACCATAAAAAGTTTTTCGTAGGATTGTCTCTCAATTTGACCGATTACCGAACGGAGCCCGTGCGCGTTGTGCCCCACATCGCATACGACGAGCGGATCTCGTGAGATTGTCTCCCATCGACCTCGAAGTCCGGTGGATGCAATCACCGATCGACATCCCTCCATCAAGGCTCGAGTACTTATATTCAAAGGGGTGGAGTGCCGCAATATGCTTATGGCCGTTCGGGCCGTGACAATATTTTTTTGTTGGTAATCCCCCAAAAGGTCCAGATCGAGTGTTTGTGTACGACCGTCACTCTTCTGAAGGGTATACCTCATTCGGTCCTGTTTCGATTCCGCATCGATACAAACATACATACGGTCGGCAAAGGTCAGTTTGGACTCCATTTCCGCTGCCCGTTTCTCGAAAACCGGTGCGCTCTCCGCATCGCTTTCTCCGACCACCACTGGAACGCCCGGTTTGATGATACCCGCTTTTTCTCCCGCGATTGCGGCCAGTGTCGGTCCCAATATGTCGGCATGGTCGAGTCCGATGTTGGTAATGATACTCAGCAAAGGGGACACAATATTGGTAGCGTCGAGCCGACCTCCCAACCCTGTTTCGATGACGGCTACTTCCACCTCCGAGTCGGAAAAGTGCTGAAAAGCCATGGCGGCTGTCATTTCGAAATAGGAAAGGCCCATTTCCCGCATCGTTTCGCCGTATGCTCCGATGAAACGTGCCACCTTGTTTCCGGGAATCGGTTCGCCGTTGACACGAATTCGTTCGCACAAATCGTGCAGATGGGGTGACGTGAAAAGTCCCACGCAGTAGCCGGCTGCCTGGAGAACCGAGGCCAGTATGTGCGAGACGGAACCTTTCCCGTTGGTCCCGGCTACGTGGATCGTCAGGTAATCCTGTTGCGGATTTCCCAATTCCCGGCACATTCGGACGATGCCGCCGAGTCCTTCGTGATAAGCCTCTTTCCCTACCGACTGGAAAGAGGGGAAAGTTCGTGCGATAAATTCGAGAGCTTGAGAGTAATTCATCGTTCGAGTGAGTTGAAAGGGTTACTTTACCAGATGACTTTTGCGTCGGAAACGATATGCAATATAATAAAGGAGTCCGAGAACGAACACCAGAGAACAGATTCGAGCAATGTAGTCGCCATAACGGACATAGAACGTTTTTTTGCCGAGGGCCGTCACACTCCCCGTCAACGTTCCCCGTTCCTCCCAACCGAGCCGCTGAATCACATCGCCTCTTGGGTCGATAAATCCGGATATGCCGGTATTGGCGCTGCGAGCGATCCAACGACGGGTTTCGATGGCCCGTAACCGGGAATAGGAGAAATGTTGTCGGTAGCCGGGCGTGTCGTACCACCATCCGTCATTCGTAATCACGAATATGATTTGTGCTCCGCGGTCCACGAATCCGGCAAAATATTCCCCGTAAACCGATTCATAACAGATCGGAGCGGCCGAGCAGATATCATAGGGGTGCCTTCCCTGCGTATGGAACGTCCGTTGTGCTTTGTCGTATCCGAGTCGGCCGGTTGTTCCACCGAGGTCGACAATAAAGACTTCCAGCGGTTTGAGAAGGTTCATGTACGGCATTTTTTCGGCTCCGATCACCAGTTTGCTTTTATGTGCCACGGACACTCCCGCCGTATCGATTGCCAAGGCACTGTTGTATACGTCATACCAGACACCGTTTCGGTAACGGGCAGTTTCCGAACATTCCGATTCCGATAGATAGCGGCGACAGGTGGTAGCTCCTACAATCAGCTGCGCTTCCGGATACCGCGATGCCATAAATCGGCTGAGCGTATCGATGGATTCGGAAAGTTCGATACGTTCTTCCCAGATGTTGTCGTCGAGTGCCGTTTCGGGCATCACAATGTAGTCGACCCCTGCCGGAGCCTCCGATGCTAGCGACAACAGCAATTCATTTTGCTGTTTCTGAGCAAGGACGAATTTTTCCCCATAGGGGTCGATATTCGGCTGGACGATCGTCACGGTCAATTTTTCCCCCGCCTCTTCACGGTACGAGAAATAGAGGAAAAGCGATACGGCCAGCGGTACGACGATCCATACTGCCGTCGAAAGGGCCAAACGCTTTGCACCATGCGACAAAATCGTGTGGTATATCAACAGATTAGCTGTCAATACCCATAGCGTGCCACCGAAGATTCCCGTGTATTCGTACCATTGAATGGCCCACGTATCGTTTGCAAAGCCGTTCCCCAACAGTAGCCACGGGAAAGAAAGTTCTCCTGTAAGATAGATGTATTCAGCTGCTATCCACCCGCACACGAGAATCAACTCAGCCAATCGGGACGAAGCCCGTTTGCTTACATAATGATAAAGGAGAAAAACTCCCCCGAACAGAAGACACTGGGCTATGGCGGCAGCAATCGGACCGATCGGTGTGGCATACCATATCCATCGGATAGTGGCTGCACACCATAAAAGGATCGTACACATCGTCCATCCGGTCATCCGCCAGAATGAACGGCGCGACGCATCGTAACCGCGACTGATAAACATCAACGGAACCAATGCGCCGAGTAATGGTAAACCGCTGATTCTCAGCCATCCGGCAGAAAAGAGCACAACGCTCAACAGCGACAACAAAAACCTGTTTTTCATCTTTGGAGCTTCTCCCGCTGCAAATGTATAAAAAATAAGCAATATCCATAATGTCTATTCGTTTTTCCCGTTACGGGATTTGTCGGAAGAGCAGGGTGAGGAAGTTCTCGCATCTTTCGGAACGGTTTCGTCGGAAACAGGGTTGTAATCCGAATTATATTATTAATTTTGCAAGATATAAACTCCTTCGCAAAAGGCGTATAGTTCCATGTGGTTCGAGATATTTTTCCGAGGTATTCTGATCGGACTGGCGGCGTCCATACCGCTGGGCCCTATCGGTATATTGTGCATCCAGCGTACCTTGAGCAAAAATCAGAAGTCCGGCTTTATCTCGGGATTGGGTGCAGCCACTACCGATACGCTTTTCGCCATGATTGCCTTTTTTTCGCTGTCGGTGGTCATGTCGTTCATCGAGTCGAACATGACTTGGATCAAGATTGTCGGCGGGATCTGTATCATCGCCGTGGGAGCCAATATTTTTTTCAGTAATCCGGTCGTACAGATCCGTCGCAACCGTGCCGGGAAGAGCAATCCATGGCAGGATTATGTTTCGGTGATACTCTTTACGATTACTAATCCGGCCTACATTCTGGTTTTCGTCGCACTGTTCGCTGCGTTCGGCATCAGCAACGACTCATTGGGTGAGGTTAGCGGCATGTCGATGATTGTCGGGATTTTCGCCGGTTGTTCGCTTTGGTGGTTCGCTCTGACGACGACGGTAAACCTGTTGCGCAAGAAGTTCCGACCACGGCATTTGCTCTGGATGAACCGCATCTCCGGAGCCCTTATCATGTTACTCGGCGGAGTCGCCATCCTCTCCACCATACTTAATTTTCATCTGAATGAATTCTTGCATTGACAAACGGAAAATAGTGATTGCCGTAGACGGGTTTTCTTCGTGCGGTAAAAGCACTTTTGCAAAGACGGTCGCCGCCCGACTCGGTTATATCTTTATAGATACGGGTGCCATGTATCGCGCCGTCACCCTCTACGCCATCGAACACGGCGCTATAGTAAACGGCATGCTTGATACCGACAAATTGGTTGACATGCTGAATGATATTCATATCGCTTTTCGGTTCAATCCCGAACGCGGAGCCAGCGACATCTATGTCAACGGCGAATGGGTCGAAGGGAAAATAAGGACCATCACTGTCAGCAATTTCGTCAGTACGGTAAGTTCCGTCCCACAGGTTCGGGCAAAACTGGTGGCCATGCAGCAGGAAATGGGACGCGGCAAGGGGGTGGTGATGGATGGCCGTGATATCGGTACGGTGGTTTTCCCGGATGCGGCATTGACAATCTTCATGGTTGCGGACCCGGAGGTGAGAGCTCGCCGTCGTTTTGACGAACTGGTAGCCAAGGGCGAAAGCGTGACGCTCTCGGAAATCGAAGAGAATATTCGGAAACGTGATATTGCAGATCAGAACCGTACGGTAAGTCCTCTGCGTAAGGCGGACGATGCCGTTGTCCTGGACAACAGCCGGATGAGTCTCGAAGATGAGATGAAGTGGGTCGAAAGCGTTTTACACGAAAAAAGATGCCTGTGAATCTTTACATAGAGATCGATGCCCAATCGGGATTTTGTTTCGGAGTTGTTCATGCGATCTCCAAAGCCGAAGAGTCGCTTGCCGATGGAGAGAGAGTCTGGTCTTTGGGGGATATCGTTCACAACCGCCTGGAGGTACAGCGGCTCGAACAGCTCGGGTTGCATACCGTCCGTCATGAGGATTTGAGTTCTCTTTCGGGTGGGACACTCCTCATACGTGCACATGGAGAGCCTCCCTCCACCTATCGTTGTGCCGAAACACTCGGTTTGCATGTTATCGATGCCACATGTCCGGTCGTGGCACGATTGCAGCGTCTGGTAAGGGATGCCGGAAAGGAAATGGATGCTTGTGGCGGTCAGGTGGTGATTCTCGGCAAAAAAGGACATGCCGAAGTGGTCGGACTCACCGGACAGGTTGACGAACGGGCGATTGTGGTGGAAAAGGCAGAGGACCTCGACCGGGTTGACTTTACGAAACCGATTTTTTTGTTGTCGCAGACCACACAGAGCCTCGATTTGTTCGACGAGATCAAACGGATCGTTATGGCCCGTGCTGCGGACCCTTCCCGGGTGACGGTCAAAGACACCATCTGCCGGCAAGTGGCCAATCGCGAATCGCATCTGAAAGAGTTTGCGACCCGTTTTGATGCGATTGTTTTCGTGTGCGGCCGGAAGAGTTCGAACGGCAGGGTGTTGTATGAGGTATGTCACGAGGCGAATCCCCGAACTTACAACATCGAGGACAGCAGCGAACTGCGTCGTGAATGGTTTTCGGATTGCCATTCTGTGGGTATTTGCGGAGCTACCTCTACTCCCCAGTGGTTGATGCGCCGGGTGGCCGAAAAAATAAAAGAACTTGCTGCAATGTCATGAAAACCATACGGACAATCTCCGGAAAACAATACCTTTGCAAATAAATCAGGGAATTGCCATGAATACGAAACGTTATCTTCTGCATTCGACAAAATATTTCGTGAAACTCCTCGTTCTCCTTGCGATCATCTATTTGTTGCTTTTTGCGACGGGAACGGCTCGGGTCAGTGCAGAGGTTTTTTTGCAAGAACTGTTTACCGCACCGCGTGGATGGTTGATGATCGGAGCAATGGTCCTGCTGGCTGCTGCATATCCGCGATTCGGGTTCGTCAGTCGCAAGGTGAAGGCCGATTTGCAGGCCGATCGGGAAATCATCATTCAGACATTTCTGGCCGCCGGATATGTCCTGGTCCGAGAATCGGAACAAGAAATGGTATTCCGGGCCAGCTCGCCGGTACGTCGCTTTATCGCCGCATACGACGATCCGGTGACTGTTCACGGAGAGAAAGATTGCATCGTTCTCGAAGGGATACGGAAAGAGACCGTGCAGGCCCAGTTTCGACTTGATTCTTACCTGGCGGCTTCGAATAATACTCCGACAACAAAATCATGAAAAGAAAGTTCAAATACATCCTGTTCGGTATGGCCGGTGCGGTGAGCCTTGTACTTTTTACCGCTACCGTACCGAACGATTTTCGCATCGGCCGGAACATCGAGATCCTTGTGAACATGTTCCGCGATCTCAATCTCTTTTATGTCGATTCCATAGAACCTGACCGCATGCTTTCGAATGCTGCAGCCGGCATGGTGCTCGAACTCGATCCCTACACGGAGTATATCTCCGAGGAAGAGATGAAGAATTTCGAAATCCTCACGACCGGCAAATACGGCGGAATCGGTTCGCTGATCCGTCAGAAGGGTGACTATGTGATCTTTGCCGAACCCTACAAGGATTCCCCTGCGGATCGGGCAGGTATCCGAATAGGAGATCGACTCATCGAGATAGAAGGGAAAAGTGCCAAGGGTTTGTCCACGCAACAGGTTAGCGACCTGCTGAAAGGAGAACCTGGTACGTCGGTTAATGTGAAAATCGAGAGATTGCTCTCAGGGGAAACAGTCCCCCTGAAAATCAAACGCGAGGTCATTACTTTACCCGGTATCCCTTATTATGGTATGGTTACCGATACGGTCGGTTATATCCGCCACAGCGATTTTACCGAGGCGTGCAGCAATGACATGTGCAATGCCATCATGGAACTCAAGGGGAAAGGAGCCAAAGGATTGATTCTCGATTATCGGGGAAACGGTGGAGGAATTCTTCAGGAGGCAGTCAAGATTATTTCTGCCTTTGTTCCCAAAGGAACGGAAGCGGTTAGCATGAAGGGGCGTACGAAAGAGAGCAGTTCCACATTCTACACTGAAAACGAACCTCTCGATACGGCGATTCCGATCGTTATTCTGACCGACAGCCATTCCGCATCGGCAGCTGAAATCGTTTCCGGGTCGTTGCAGGATATGGATCGTGCCGTGCTGATCGGCAAACGGACGTTCGGGAAAGGCCTTGTACAATCTACCCGGCCTTTGGGATACAACTCCTATTTGAAACTTACCACGGCAAAGTATTACTTGCCGAGCGGGCGCTGCATACAAGCTATCGATTACACCAAACGCAACGAAGACGGCAGTATCGGTCATATTCCCGATTCACTCATTCGCGAGTATGCTACCCGGAACGGACGGAAAGTCTACGACGGAGGAGGAATCATGCCGGATGTGACGATGCCCGATGAATATGTGAGCCGTTTCGCTTATACCGTATACAATAAAGGGTATATATTCGATTTTGTGGATGAATATTTGAAAAAACACCATACTGAGCTCACCGTTGTCCCCGGAACATATCGGTTCGATACGGATGGGAATTATGCCGAATTTGTCTCTTTCATGGCGGACAAGGAGATAGAATGGGAGTCGGAAAGCCGGCGTTTGTTGCGTGCATTGCAGGAACGGACCCAGGAGGAACGATATGATGAAGAGGTGCGGACAGAACTTGAAAAAGTGGAAAAGTTGTTGCAGGATGACAAGGACGACAATTTGCAACGTTATCGCGAGGAACTTGTGGAACTGATCGAAAACGAGATAGTCCTGCGTTACAACTATTCGGAAGGGGTTGCCGCCCACAGCCTGACCAAAGATTCCGATGTAGCCGCAGCGATCGACCTTCTCGGTGACAGTGAACGTTATCGACGGATCCTTGCGTCGCAGGACACCCGGAAAAAATAATGCAATACCCTGAGGCGGAATATCCGCCTCGAAGGGGAAGGGATAAAAAGCGATCGTTATGAATCTGAGCAAACTGAAAGACTCCATTATGTCGTACCGCAACAGATTGATAATTATTGTGGTAGGATTGGTTATCGGGATCTCTTCGCTGTTGTATACCGGACGAATGGCCAGACAGTTGCGCGAAAAGGAGCAATACGAAGTAACCATTTGGTCGTATGCCATGGGACGGATTGGGGACTTCAATCCATACGATCCGCTGCTTAAACAGATTGTCAACAGCCAAAATAACATACCTTTTATCATTACCGACAAGAATTTGCGGGTGAGGAATGCGCATCTGGTTCCCGATCGGATACTCAATCATCCCGACCTGCTTCGCAAGAAGATCGATGAATTTACCCGGGAAAATGTACCCCTTGAAATCAATACCCGAAACGGGCAGACCTTTTATTTTTTCTTCGGCAATTCGCAATTGCAACGGACATTGGTATATTTCCCATTCATCCAGATTACCGTAGTGATCGTATTCATCATATTCGGGTTCATTACATTCAGGTCCTCGAAACAGGATGAACAGAATCGAGTCTGGATCGGTCTCGCCAAAGAGACCGCGCACCAGTTGGGAACGCCGATCTCATCTTTGCTCGGGTGGGTGGAATACCTGCGGAGCCAGCCTGTGGACCAAAGTGCCGTAGAGGAGATGAACAACGATCTCACGCGGTTGATGAAAGTGGCCGACCGATTCTCGAAAATCGGTTCCGAAACCATCCTTTCACCTGGAAATGTCAATGAAATCGTAGGGAACAGCGTCATGTATTTCCGGACCCGTATTCCCAAAAATGTAACCCTTACCTACAACGGATTGGCCATTGCTCCGGTGCAAGCGATGCTCAATGCCGCTCTTTTCGAATGGGTGACCGAAAATCTGCTGAAAAATGCCCTCGACGCACTTCAAGGACACGGTACGATCGACGTTCACATCTCCGACAATGACAATTGGGTCTATATCGATTTCCGTGATACGGGGAAAGGAATTGCAAAGGCCAATTTTACCCGAATCTTCGATCCCGGTTTCACCACCAAAACCAGAGGTTGGGGGTTGGGGTTGTCGCTCAGTAAACGAATTATCGAAGAATACCACAATGGAAGAATCTATGTGGTGGAATCGGAACTGGGCAAAGGGTCTACGATTCGTATTGCATTAAAAAGGTATTACGCATAATTGCAGAAGGATGATTTCTCCTCTGACATACGGCAACATCGGACCCCTTCCCGAAACATTCCCGTCCGTGTCGACGACGTTCGATTCGTTGCCGGGTGTCGTATCGACGTTGCCGATTCCGCCTGTCGGTGTTCTCGGAACGGGGAGCGGCCGTGAAATATCCGCAGCGACAGAGTTCCCGGCGGTTTTCTCGTTGACCGACAATTTGACCTATCAACTTTTGGCCCTTGCAATTCTGATTGCTTGTTGCCTTGTTATCGGACGTTATGGCGGAGAATTCCGGGTACTGTTCAAGCTTATGTCCGGAAAGATTTTCGGAGGGAAGTTTACGGAGGAGTACAATTATTTCTTTGTCAATTTTCTGAATACTGTATCGAGTTTGGGCTTTTTCATGATAGGTATGGTGGTGGTCAAAGGACTCGACATGTATGCTGCCCCGGAATTCCGTTCGGCATTGCCTCCCGTTGTCGTCCCGTTTCTGGGACCATCCGTGGCTATCGCCTGCATTCTTGTCGCCCTGTTTCAGTCTGCGGTGCTTCGCATTATCGGCCACCTGACCCTTGCGCTTCAATTTACCCGCCGCATTCTCTTTTTCAAGAAGTTATTTTTCGGGGCAGTTACCTCGTTGCTCGCCCTGCCGACACTGTTGCTGTTGCTTAACCGAAGTGTTTCCCAGCAACCGATTTTCTATTTTGTGGTTCTTCTTGCGGCACTCTTGTTGTTGTATTTCATCTACAAGACCTGGATGCTCTTTGTCGAACAAAAAGTTTCCTTTTTGCTTTGGTTTTTGTACCTTTGCAGCGTCGAAGCAATGCCCGTGTGCATCCTGCTGTTGATCGTACGAAGTTACGTATAGTCAAGAGAGTGATAACTAAACCATCAAAGCGTGAAAGTAAAAAACATACTGATTTCACAACCGGTTCCGGCGATTCTCGAAAAATCACCTTTCCATGCGATTTCCCTTAAATACAATGCCGCGCTCACCTATCGGCCATTTATCAAGGTCGTTGGCGTCAGTTTGAAGGAATTCAGAAGTCAACGGGTTGAAATCCTCGACCACTCGGCAGTGATTTTTACCAACCGCACCACTGTGGATAGTTTCTTCCGCATTTGCGAAGAAGCTCGTATTACTGTTCCCGAGACCATGAAGTATTTTTGCAATACGGAAGCCGTTGCTCTCTATCTGCAAAAATATATTGTGTATCGTAAGCGCAAGATATTCTTTGCAGACGGCAGTTTCGATGCCTTTATGGAGTTGATACTGAAGCATAAGGATGAGAGATTCCTTTTAACCCTTTCCGAACCCCACAATCCCGAAATTCCGGAAACGATGTCTCGGCTTAAACTCAATTTTTCGGAGGTGATTCTTGCCAAGACGGTTTGTTCCGAGATCGATGATTTGGACATTCGTTCGTTCGATTTACTCGTTTTTTACAGCCCGGCCGAAATATCGGCTCTCACGACTACGTTTGGAACGGAAGGATTGCCCATGATTGCCGTTTTCGGCAATGGAACGGTAAAAGCGGCCGCAGATGCGGGACTGACTGTCCATACGATGGCTCCCACACCCGAAGCCCCTTCGATGGGGAAAGCCGTCGATATTTTCATCGGCAAGGTCAATGCGGGTCAGAAGGTAGAGCCGGTTGTTATTGAGCACAACCGCAAATCCGAGGCCTTCATTAAGGCACAGGAAGCCAAACCGGTTCGCAAAACCCGGTCCCGCCGCAAGCCAGAAGAGGCCAAGTAGTACGAAACAGAGCAGAAATCCCTGGACAAACGCCATGGCATTCGTTATTGGCGGATGTTGGTGAAACAGCGATGTCCTCTTACGGAAAGATATTTCGACCATGAACCGTTTCTCCCTTCCCAAAGGGGAAAGATTGCGCGGACTCACCGCGATCACAACCCTCTTCAGAGAGGGCAGGCAAGGGTTTGTCTATCCGTTCCGATATGTCTATATTTGTCGTCAACGACCAGACTCCATTCCCGGACAGAGACCGGTCGTACTTTTTTCCGTTCCGAAAAGGTTTCACAAAAGAGCCAACAAACGTAATCTCCTCAAGAGGCGAAGTCGGGAAGCCTATCGGCTGAATCGGGATCCGCTTCTTGACAGGATCTCGGAATGCGGGTGTCATGAATTGCAAGTTGCAATTATATACAGTACGAAAGAGATAGCAACCTATAAAACGATCGAGCATGGAATCCGAAAAATTATCGAAGAGATTCGGCAAACTTTGTAAGAAGGTTGCCATATTTCCCCTTTTAGCCCTGATTCGGTTTTATCGGGTTTGTATTTCCCCCTTTACACCGCCTTCGTGTCGTTACACGCCCACATGTTCGGCCTATGCTGCCGAAGCGTTACGCAAATATGGCCCTTTCAAGGGGGGTTGGCTTGCATTGAAACGTATTCTGTCTTGTCATCCGTGGGGCGGCAGCGGTTA
>CASDWR010000225.1 GCA_949284665.1 uncultured Rikenellaceae bacterium
GATTCCGGTGATTTTCCGTCCTCTTCACGAACATACCCAGACGTGGAACTGGTGGGGGTCCAAAGCGACTACCGAGCAGGAATTCATCGACTTCTGGCGTTTCATCATTACCTATCTGCGCGATGTGAAAGGCGTTCATAACGTGATTTACGCCATTTCTCCGCAGATGGATGCCGTCTATCCCGATCCGAAGGCCCGTTTGCAGTTCCGTTGGCCGGGTGACGAGTGGGTCGACCTGCTCGGTATGGACTGCTATCATGGACGTAATACACGCGCATTCGTTTCCAATATGAAAGCCATCTCGGAACTCTCTGCCGAACTCGGCAAACCTGTCGGTGTAACTGAAACGGGTCTGGAAAACAATCATAAGCCCGATTATTGGACTGTCGATCTGCTTCCGGCTATGAAAGGCAATCCGTGCAGCATGGTGGTAGCATGGCGCAATGAGAAACCGAGCCATGCATACGGTCCTTATCCTTCAGATTCGACCGCAGAGGACTTCCAGGTGTTCTATGATGATCCTTATACGCTCTTTGAAAAGGATCTGCCCGACATGTATACCATGCCTAAAGGCGTTGTTATCAAAAAGTGGTAATTTATGAAATCTATTCGTTATTTTATCGCATTGCTCTGCATGGTCGGTTTGGGAATGTCACAAACCGTTTCGGCAAAAGAGTATGCTCCGGTGAATCCGAAAGCATCGAAGGAGGCCAAACAGCTGCTTAAGTTCCTCTATTCGATTCAGGGGAAATATACGCTTACCGGGCAGCATAATTTTGTCAGCGGGCTCGATCGTTACGACGATATCGTGTTCGAAATGACGGGCAAACATCCGGTAGTATGGGGCAGCGATTTCAGTTTCAATGCGCAGGGGGATAATATCCGTAGCTATCATCATTGCGGCCCGATGAATCTGACCACACCCTGGGGCGACTGCAAGGTCAATGGACGCACGACGGAAGAGTTGCGTCAGGGCCTGGTGGACGAGATTAAGGAGCGCTATGCAGAGGGACGTATCATTACCTTGATGTGGCATTGCTGTTTCCCGAGTGAAGGAGACGATTGCAACGGTTCCTCGATCTGGACCTGGCAGAACCGGCCTTCGCAAGAGGTGTGGAATGAGTTAGTGACGGATGGAACGGAGCTCAATACCCAATGGAAAAAACAGATGGATGGTGTGGCCAAATATCTCAAACAACTTCGCGATGCGAAGATTCCGGTGTTGTGGCGTCCTTATCATGAGATGAACGGCGTATGGTTCTGGTGGTGCAACAAACCGGGCGAGAATGGCTTCAAGAAGTTGTGGATCATGACCTACGACTATTTGGTCAACCATCATAAGCTGAATAACTTGCTTTGGGTATGGAATACCAATGCTCCGCGCGATATTCCGGGTGACGAGGCCGGACCTTATGAGGATTATTTCCCGGGCATGGAGTATGTCGATGTGTTGGCGGCAGACGTATACAAACACGACTATAAGGCTTCGCATCACGATGATCTGCTGAAACTGGGAAAAGGTAAACTGATTTCACTCGGAGAGGTAGGCCATCTTCCTACAGTGGAGCAATATGAAAGTCAGCCCTACTGGTCGTGGTTCATGGTTTGGGGCTATTTTATCCAAAGCAATGAGAGCGATGATGTCGTGAAGGCCATTTATGACAATCCTCGTAGTCTGACCCTCGATGAGATTGATTTCTCGGGCAAAACCTACAAGGTGAAAAAATAGTCCTTCGAGTTGTTGAATGAAGCGAGCCCTTGCAAAAGGGCTCGCTTTTTTGTCTTAACGATGTAGGGATTGCTTTTCGGACGGAATGACCGTCTCGACAATAGAGCTATCGATTTATTGGTTGGCTACGCGGGTGTAATAAGCCAAGACCTCGTCCCAATTGTAATAGGGGGCGATATCCGTTTTGACAGGTATCTTGGTTTCCCGTTCGTTCAGCAGAATCTTGACGAGCACCTTCCCGGCTGCATTCCGATAGAAGATCCATTGAATGTTTGCTGCCATTGAGGTGATTCGGAAATCGTTCCAGACTTCGGCGACCTTGTCGGGGTCGGATTCGGAACTGCTTGCTCCCTCAATACCGAGCAGTGCGGCGAATGGCATGATCTGCTCTCCATGTGCAAAGCGCAGGTTGGCCGACAGTTCCCTATTCTGCACTGCATTCTGGGATGTGGAGAGAAAATCTTGCAACAGGGGTTTGGCAATGGAGAGGGCCAACTCGCCGCCAATGGCCGACGGTCCTTTTCGTAGGTACTGACTGAGGTTTTGTGTCTGCCACAAAGCGTAGATTTCATTGTCGGTAAACATGTCGTAAAGCGTCAGCCCCAGTTCCGTGTCCTGTAAGATGGAAGCGGCCGAGAAAAGATTGGTCATGAAGCGCTTCGGATCACCCAGGGTCTCCGGAGCACCGTTCTTGAAGAGCGATGCGATGAGACGTTCCGGATGGATATTTTCCGTTAGAAACTGGTCGTAGACTTTTATCCATGGGCCGTTGTCATAATAGTCGCGGTACTCCTTGCTGTAATAATTCATAAAATACATGTATGCTTCACTGGCTTCCTGTGTAATGTCGATTTTGGGGGCCAACTCCTTGAGGCTTTCGCAGAAGGCTCCCATGCTTAGGATACAACGGGGTACGAGTGTCGATTTCGCATTGATCGTGCATCTGCTCCCCGAGAAGACCTCCGGGTAGTTTTCATACATTCGGTTTGCGATCTGTTTCTGCTCCCGTACTCCCACAGGCGTGAGATCACCCCACCGTTTGTCCATGGCACGATGGATCGAATCGATTCGAATTCGCAGCTCTTCTCCTCGGTTCGTGAGCAGTCCGTTTTTGTGGGCGTCCGCAAAGAGGAGCGATAGACTTTGGAAGAGTGACTCGGAGGTGTGATTGCGTGAGCCGTGACGTCCTACGTGATTGATGTAAAATGGCTTGAATCCTTCGGGCGCGGGGGTGTATCGTTGCGGAACATATTCATAGGCCATGGAGGAGCCTGCGCTGTGGGTGACCGGGTGCAGGACGGCTTCTCGTTCCTGTTGTCCGGAAACGGGAAGGATGAACCACAGAAGAAGAAGTAGAAGGAGCGATGGATTCTTTTTCATCAGTATCGTTGTCAGAAGTTAAAAGGTCGTTTTTGGAAATAGATATGGGGAGGTTTTATGTCGGGTTGTGTTTACAGAAACAAAGCTATAAATCTCATTTTGGATCTTTTGTCAACGATCTGTCAAATTGTGTCAATTTTTTAGCTATTCGGAGTCCCGACAGATAGGTTGTCGCAGATATTTTTTACTCTGGTTTAATTTATGTACTTTTGATTCCCGTTTGAATGGAGGATAAATGATGTTTGACGGACGTTATAAGGAACAATACTTGCAAACCTTGCGGTTGGCTTTGCCGGTTGTGTTGTCACAGGCAGGGCAGGTCGTTGTGCAGTTGGTGGACAATGCAATGGTCGGTCATCTGGGTGCATTGCCATTGGCTGCCGTGTCGTTCGGAGGAACCGTCTTCTTCCTGCCGTTTATTTTTGGAGTGGGCATTTCGCTCGGGATTACACCTCTTGTCGGTGAGATGTATGCCCGGAGCAACCATCGCGTATCGGCCTCCTATCTGCAGAATTCGATTTTGCTATACGGCGTGCTGGGTTTGATGTTGTTTGCTTTTTCTCAGGCGTTGATACCTTTTATGCACCGCATGGGGCAACCTCCCGAGGTGGTGGAGATGACCATCCCCTATTATAACTTTATTGCCTGGAGTGTGATTCCATTCATGCTGTTTGCTGCCTTTAAACAGTTTCTCGAAGGGGTGGGTAATACGAAGGTCGCTATGGCAATTATTATTACTTCGAATGTCATCAACGTTATTTTTAACTATATATTTATCTATGGTAAGTGTGGCGCTCCGGAGATGGGAGCGGCCGGTGCGGGCCTGTCTACGCTGATTTCGCGTATTCTGACCCCTGTGCTCATCATCCTGTATTTTTGGCGGAAAGATTCTTTCAAACGCTATTTCTCGCTTTTTTCCTGGGCTCATTTTTCGTGGATACGTATCCGGTCATTGCTTACTGTCGGTGTACCAATTTCGTTGCAGATGCTGATGGAAGGTGGGGCATTCGTTCTGACGGGTATTATGATGGGATGGATCGGGACCATTGAATTGGCTGGTAATCAAATTGCAACGGTGATCTCTAACCTTGCTTTTATGATTGTGATGGGAATCAGTGCAGCGACGACGATTCGTGTGAGTCATCAATATGGGGTTGGAAATTTCCGGGAACTAAAATTGGCTGCCGGGGCATCGTATCATATCGGATTGCTGTGGAATGCTTTTACGGCGCTGATGTTCATCCTTTTCCGAAACTATATTCCGATGTTGTTCACGAGCGATCCCGAAGCTATTCGGATGGCGAGTACTTTGCTGATCTTTGCCGGGCTGTTTCAGTTCTCGGACGGATTGCAGAATATCTCCATCGGAATCCTGCGCGGTATGCAGGATGTGAAGGCCATTACGGGAATCGCCTTTGTCTCCTATCTGGTAATTAATCTTCCGGTTGGCTATTTATGTGCCTTTACGCTTGGATTGGGGGCTCCGGGGTTATGGATCGGATTTATCTTCGGACTCTCCATCGCCGCTTTTCTTCTCATTCGCCGTTATCATAGAACGCTTCGGCGCATCGTCCTGCATCGGAACCGTTGAGACGAATGGCTCGCGATCGATGCGCTGTCCGGCAGTCGATTGCGACATTCTTCTGATAATTCCGTTTTTTCACTATCTTTGTACGAAATAGCAGATGAACGATGAATAATAAAGATAACGATAAAGGGTGCTGTTCGTTGGATGTCGGCCGCGGATGCAAATTCTGCGGGGGAGACGAGGA
>CASDWR010000226.1 GCA_949284665.1 uncultured Rikenellaceae bacterium
CCCGTGACACTGCCTTTCCCTTCCGGCAACATCGTGCCTGCCATGGTGGAAGCGTCCTTGGTCAACAACAACGCCGTTTCATTCTCTTTATTATATAGGGTACGATACTGCTCGGACGATCCGCCGGCATTGGCAAAAGGCAGCAACGTGGTTTGGAAAAATACGTCCTGCAGTGCGACCAGTTGATTTTCATATGCTCTGGAGGTCGGGTCGAGTTGAGAGAGTGTCAACGACAAGGGCGTGATATCAGCGCCTTTGCCGATTGCGAAAACATTGTTTCTTGTTTGGCGATTGTCCAGCGTGAGGGCTTGTTTACGAATTCCCTCACCGGTGACATTGCTTGCCAGTTGCAATACGCCCCCGATGTCGGCAAGCATCATCCCGCGGCACTGGACGGACACTTTTTGTCCCTTGCCGTAGTATTCGTTGGATGAACCCATGTCGATGTTGAGCAGAATGGCTCCCGTTTCGTCCTGAATGACGAGTTGACGCGCAAAGTTGCCTTCAGCGTCGCTCGACGTTACGGTACCCTGCACGTAGATCTCATCCGAGATAACGGCATCGGGAGTGTACTCTTTCAGTTTGGAAATTGAAATCTGTTCGCCGTATGGCTCGTATACGAAAACATCCTCTACAAACTCATTCTCTTCCAAACAGGAGAAGGTTAAAAATGAGATTGCCAATGCTGCGATACAGAAATAAAAGACTTTTATCCCGTTCATAACTTTTAATAGTTGGCTTTGTTTGGTTCGTTGGTTCTGATCCGAACGGGTAGCCTCATGTCTCTCTGTAAAGAACCGTTCCCGTAAAAAATCGATACCGACCTTTACGGCTCTTATCGCAGGACAATAATACTCTCTTTTTTTTAAACGAGCAAACATTTTTTAAAGTTTTTTTAAAAAAAGAAGGGGGTCTCTCTTTTTTTTTGAAAAATTTGGTTTTGATGTCGCGAATTAATGAAATCTTAATAAAATTTTAATCTATGGAGATTACTTTTATCGCGGTTTTGATTCCGAACGGTAACACGAATGCAGCATCTGAGTCTCGAGAGATGTGATTGACGAAACGTCCGTGACAACGGAAAAGTTCCGATTTCTCTCCCGGTTTTGCGGAGCGATCTCGCTATTTCCGTACTGATGATCGTTGCAACATCCGCTCTCGTTGCTTGAACCGAGAAAATGCGAACTTTAAACAACAAGTTGATTGATGATGAGAAAACGTGTACCTGTTTTATTATTGTTATTGTGTACATCGGGTATTCTCTCTTGTGTCAGTGCACGTGAATCGGGCAGTGATTCCGACGACACCGTCGCGAAAAAGCCAACCAGTACGAAAACCGACTCGTCGATGAGTTTTGTTCTGCTGGGTGATTTGCATTACGACAAGTTGGAGAATCACGACATGGAGTGGTTGTCCCGGGAGAAGCCGGGTGATGTGCGCCAGGTGACAGTAACCTATGTGCCCAATACCGAGTTGAACTGGGACGGACTGATGTACAATGTTCGTCAGGTGGTTCGGACTGAAAAGCCCCGAGTACGGGGAATCGTTCAAATCGGTGACCTTTCCGAAGGTCTTGCAGGTTCGGAAGAGTTGGCCGTACAGATGGCCCATAGCGCCATCAATGCTGCCAAGGATACGAAAATGGGAGTACCGTGGTTGCTCGCCAAAGGGAACCACGATATTACCGGACCGGGAGCCAAAGAGGCATTCGTGGAGGTATATACTCCGTTTATCCGTGAGCAGTCGGGTGATCCCACCATTCAGAATGCTACGTATGCCTATCGGGATGGCGATGTCCTTTTCGTGTTCCTCGATCGGTGGGATTCGAAAGTCGACATAACGGATTTTGCACAGCGAACCCTCAGCGAATCGGATGCCAAGTATAAGTTTGTGGTGATGCACGAACCGGTCATTCCGGTAACGGAACGCTGTTGGCATGTGTTCCGGAATGAAGACGAAAAGGCCGAACGTGAAGCATTTATGAAAGTGCTGGCTGAGAATGGCGCGATTGTCCTGGCGGCACATTTACACCGTTATGCCGTAGTGAGACGCGAGACGGGATATGGCCCGATTGTTCAGGTTATGGTAGGAAGCGTCATCGGTAAGGAACGCCGTGGATTACCGACCTATGAAAGAACGCTCCGGGATTACGGTCCGCCCTTGGTGGATTTGGTTCCCTCCTATAAACCCGACAATGCACAGGAACGCAAAGCAATACTTTCGGCCGAAGCGTTGCATGTTACCTATTATACGATGTGCGATCTGGCCGGTTATGCCGTGCTGAAAATCGACGACAAGAAAAATGAGGTGACACTGGACTATTATGCCGGGTTTGAACAAATGCCTTATGACAGAGTCAATCTTACAAAGCTTTGCAATCAATCCAATTAGAACGGGATACGGTATAGAAAAAAGTCGTACCCACATTTCAAAAGCGATTCAAATTTATGAAAAAAATAGTATTGATCCTTATAGCCGTTTTGAGTTCGGCGGTTTTATCGGCACAGGAGAAAACCTTGTCCGGCCGGGTGACCGAAAGCGATACCGGTGAACCGTTGATCGGTGTATCGGTATTGGTAAAGAACGGAAAAGGAAACGTGAAAGGAACGGCCACAGGGCCGGATGGAAAGTATTCGATCAAGATCGATAAGGAAGATACCGAAGTGACGTTCCAGTATATTGGTATGGAGTCTGTTACGCGTACTATCGGGAACAACCAGGTGATCAACGTAGTCATGAAAACCGAAACCCAGATGGTGGACAAGGTCGTGGTGATTGCCGGTGGTGGCAGTCGTGCCCGGCGTGCGTTGGAAGCTTCGCAGCAGAGTGTCGACGCCGAACAACTGATGGATGTCCGAACTCCGGATTTCGTATCTTCGCTTGCCGGTAAGGTAGCCGGTCTGGTGGTTAATCCTGCCGGACAAAACACCGGTTCGGCAAGTATCGTCTTGCGCGGTAACAGTTCTGCTACGGCTGACAACAATGCCATCTTCGTGGTGGACGGTGTGATCATGGAAAACGGTGCCGTGGGTGGGGAATCCTCCTCGCTGGACTTTGGTAACGGCATGGGTGATATCAACCCCAACGACATCGCTTCGATCGAGGTACTGAAAGGTCCGAATGCAACGGCACTTTACGGGTCCCGTGCTGCAAACGGCGTGATCATGATCACAACCAAACAGTCTTCCGGAACCGGTATCAAAGTCCATTTCCAGAACAGCACGATGTTCCAGCGGATCATCCAGTATCCCGAATATCAGAATACCTTCGGTGTGGGAATGGACCTCGATATCCAGACTTCCAATACCATGTATCTGCCGAACCCCAAAACCGGCAGCCGGTATCGCAGCTGGGGGCCGATGATGCTTGGCCAGCCCTATATCGCCATCGACGGCAAGGAACGGGCATATCTTCCGCAACCGGATAACATCAAAGATTTCTATCAGTCTGCCAGTCTGATAACCAATGCTGTAACCATCGAAGGCGGTACTCGTGAGAATAGCATGCGTCTTTCTTATACCAATTATTCCGGTAACAGCGTGGTAGAAGGCATGAATCAGAACAACAAACATACCATCGGACTCAACTTGAACAACAATTTCACCAAAGCGTTGACGTTGACGTCCCGTATTACCTTCATACACGATGATGTGAAAAACCGGCAGTATCTGAATGCCAACAACCGAAATCCGGTCAATGCCTATGTGCACATGGCAAGATCCACTTCGTTGGACGAGTTGCGCGATTATAAGGATGAGTTCGGTTACGAACAGTCCACCAACCGGAATACCTCCAATCCTTACTGGTTGATTAACGAAAATCCCACACATGATGTGCGTGATCGTCTTCAGGGGGCATTCAACCTTCGCTACAAATTGCCGTGGAATATTACGTTGGCCGGACGTGCCGGTGTGGAATTTTATTGGATGCAAGGTACGCTTTTCCAAAATCTGGGCGGCTTCTATGATCCGGCAGGTCGTGTGGAAGAGTTTACCGAGTTTTTCAACAGCATTACCCTCGAAGGTACGGCTACGTGGAACAAGAATTTCGGCGATACGTTCAGTGTGACGGCTATGGCCGGTGCTTCCACGAACACTCGGTCAAGGGATAAGCGTACACAAACCGTGATTGGACTGGTTCAGCCCGATTTTATCCACATATCCAATACAACCGATAAGATTACCCCGGTACAAGATATGTACAAACGGGCCACCAATTCGGTGTATGGTTCGGTCTCTCTCGGATACAAGGGAATGCTTTATTTGAATGCTACGGCCCGGAACGACTGGTCATCGACGTTGCCGCTTGACAATTGTTCCTTCTTCTATCCTTCGATCGGAACCAGTTTCCTCTTTTCGGAATTGCTCAAAGGGGCAATAAATCCCAATGTATTGACATCCGGTAAGCTGCGCTTCTCTTATGCTATGGTCGGTAATGACACCGCACCTTACCGTATCGCTCAAACCTACGCTATCGGAGGTGTTTTCAATGGCGTACCTTACGGTTCGGTTTCGACGACGATGAACAATCCCGAACTGAAACCAGAAATCACGCAGAGTTGGGAAGCCGGATTGGAAATGTCGCTTTTCAGAGACCGGTTGAGTTTCGACGTGACATGGTACAAGGCATCGACTTATAACCAAATCGTACAGGCATCTGTTTCGCCTACAAGCGGTTATCAGCGGCGTTATTTCAATGCCGGTGAGATTCGCAACTCGGGTCTTGAAGTAAGTTTCCATGCGACACCCGTGCGTAAAAGGAATTTTTCTTGGAGTACGGATATAAATTTTGCGAAAAACAATTCGATGGTTGTCAGCCTTCTCGAAGAGTATAACGTAAACAGCCTGACGCTTTACAGTACATCCAATACATCGGTAAATGTCGAAGTGGGTCAGCCGTACGGTTATATCCGAGGTGTAGGCGTTCTGCGGAACGAGGCGGGTCAGATGATTATGGCTGACGGAGCTTCGCCGAGTGATTTCGAACAGGTGCCCAATATGGGATTCGGAACTTCGAGTCCCGACTGGATGCTCGGATATAACAATATGTTCCAATGGAAGGGGATATCACTTTCATTCCTGGTCGATGTTCGTTTTGGAGGTATCATATATTGCAACACTTTCTCGAAAATGATGACCAATGGTATGACCACCGTTAATTATGACGGTCGTGTGGGATATGCTCTTTCGAAACAAGTGTACAACGAAAACGATGAGGAGATGACACACGGTATCCAATGGGCCAATGCCGTTCAGCGCGTATATGCCGAGGATGGAGTTACGGTGATCGGATATAAACCTGTGACGAAATATTTCACTCCGTCCGGATACGAATACACAAGAAGTTCGATCAACGAGTTCTCGGTGTTCGATGCGACCTATGTAAAACTTCGTGAGGTGACGTTGGGCTATACGTTACCGGCCGCTTGGGTTCGTAAGACTCCGTTCTCGAATGTGCGTTTTTCTCTGGTAGGACGTAACCTTTGGAATATCTATCAGGATACTCCTCGTGGTGTGGATCCCGAATCAGCTGCAACGTCCGGTAACGGTCGGGGTATTGAGAACGGGTCGCTTCCTCCTATAGCCACGTATGGTTTTAATATCAGTTTCTCATTACAGTAAACAATGGAGGAGATCAATATTATGAAAAGGAAAAATATATGTTTCCCGGTTTTTGTGCTGGCTGCGCTGCTGGGCCTGTACTCGTGTACCCGTAATTTCGAAGAACTCGGGAAAAATCCCAATCAGATAGAAAAACCTACTCCCGATCTGTTGCTGGCATCGTCGGTACGAAATGCGATGGACTTTTACGGAGGAGATTTCAATCGGGTGGTAATGTTCAATTATACGCAACATTTTGCCGGATTCCAGGGCGATTTCCAGCGCTATGCTTCGGATGTGACCACATTGAACAACTATTGGCGTGATGCATGGATGCCGGTGAAGGATATTCATGAAGTCATCGAGATATATGGGGATGATCAGGCCTACCACAACCGTGTGCTGATTGCTCGTATCTGGAAGATCTACCTGCTTTCACAGATTGCCGCCATCTGGGGACCGATCCCTTATGAAAATGGACTGGACGGGAAAATCGTGATTCCGTACAATCGTGAACAGGATCTCTATTACATGATGCTCGACGATCTGAAAGAGTGTGCGGAAGGTTTGGACCCCGAGGGTGACTACTATACGAAAGATCTGCTTTTGGGCACTCAAATTTCGGACAATGTGACCATGGCATCCGACATTGTCAAATGGAAAAAATTCGCCAATTCGTTGCGGTTGCGGCTTGCCATGCGAATTTCGAACAGTGCTCCCGATGGTGATCCGGTAAAGGCACAGGAAGTGGTTGAAGAGGTGTTCCAGCAGGAAGACTTGACCATTACGTCCGATGACGAAACTGTTGCATGCAAATGGGGTGGTAATATCACTACTCAGGGAGGGGATGTCAACCCTCTCTATGAGCGTGCTATTTACAATAAATTGGCTAACCTCGGATCGTTGCCGGTATTCGGTGAGACGGCAGTCTACCATATGAAACCTTACGGTGATCCGCGCCTTCCGATCTATGCCGAACCCGTTGTACAGAAAAAGGTGGATGGAACGGTTCCAGTACATGCCGGTGAGTATTTTGGCGATACCAATTCATACGGTGGGTATGGAGGTAACAGTGGTATCGAGGTGAGTGCGGACCAGCGGATTCACAGCGGATTGACCCGAGAGGATTATTCTCCGATCGGTTCCCGCTTTACGGCTGCCGATGCCGAGTTCATATTCCTCTCCTGTGCCGAGGTTTGCTTTTTGAAGGCGGAGGCCCGGTTGCTGGGATGGGGCAATACCTCTTCTAAAAGTGCGGAAGACTATTATTATGAGGGGATTCGGGCGTCGATGAGCCATTATGATATTCTGGAGTCGGATGTGGCTGCTTATCTCGAAACTCCGGGGATCAAGTGGGGTACCGCTACCAAAACGACCAACGATCTCGGCGAAGACATTTCAGCTCAATTCATGGATTGGTTGAAACTTTGCAGCAGCATCGTGGGACAGAATGATTTCCGTCATCAGATCGTTATGCAGCATTGGCTCGCTATTCCCAATCAGGGCGTAGATGCATGGACGTTGATGCGTCGTACGCAGGAGTTGCAGTTCGAACCCTGTTTCTCGCCCCCCGACGGTACTTACCGTTATCTGCCGTACCGTCTCGAATATCCGGTCAACGAAATTCAATACAACGGTCCCGAAGTGGAGAAAGCGATCAACAGTTACCTCACTCCGAGGGGAATTTTCCGCGGAAACGACATGTATGTAAAATTGTGGTTTGCCCTGCCCAACAAGGCGATTGACGGCATTCCCAATCCGACAGATTATCTCTAAACAAACAGATTCGGTATTAAAGAAAGATTATGAAAAGAATATTGAATATTTCGACATTGGCCGTCGTTGTCGCAGCAGTCTTGTCCGCTTGTAAAACCAACGAATATCTGCCGCCCGACTGGGCTTATCCCATTCCTCAGACGACACTCGATCGGAGTGCCAATCTCGGAGCCTATTATACGATGCGGACGACCCAGGCTTGGGCCGAAGGAATCAAGGATACTCCGTTGCTGAACATCGTGTCGGAGGAGGGTGAAGAGCCTCAGACCGTCGTTTATACGACCAATCTGAACGGCATTATGACCCAGCAATGCAAATGGGCGGATCAGGCCGGCATCGATTTTTTCATCTTCCCTTGGAACGCTACGGCCGAAAATCGGGAATTGATGGATATTTATCTCTACTATCGGGAGATTGATAACCCGAATGTGAAAGTGGTTTTCAACTACTCATTCGGTCATCTCTCGCTTGGTGCGGAAAAACAACTCGTTGATTTTGGAGAGGCCTTCGATCAGTTGGTTGCTGAATTCAAAACGTTGTACACGGACTATTTCAGTCAGGATTTTTACTATCGTCTTCCGGATGGTCGGCCGGTAATTCTGTTCCCCGGAACGGTAAACGAGAATGTTGATTTCTCGCTTTTCATCGGAGCATTCCGGCAGGCCATGAGTGAGTTTACTGTCGAGTTGCAGGAGGCGGACCCGTCGATCCCTTCGTCGGTTATGGATTTCTATATCATCGGTGAAGTGTCCGGCAACTGGCTACCGCCGCAGCGTAATGAAAGTGTGTCAAAGTATCTGGATGGGAATTTCGTTAAGCAATGGTATCCGACACGATATTACGAACGCTGGTATGCATTCTATTCCTATACGGATATGGCGTGGGAAAACTGGAGGAATTACAGTGCCAACTGGGGCAACGATTTCGTGCCGTGTATTTTCCCGGAATATTACGTGACCGAAAGCGGTTCGCGTTCCATTGAACGTACGGAGGATAATTATGTCAGTTTCTGCAATGTCGCAAAACGCAATATCGGAAGCAATTATGTGGTGATTATCAATTCGTGGAACGAATTCGAGACCGGATCGGCTCTCGAACCTGCCCTCGAATATGGAGAACGTTATCTCGACATTACTCGCGAGCAATTCAAGAAATAATCGATCGAGATTATCAGTCAATGTCAGTCGGAGCGCTGTCCGTTTTAAGCGGACAGCGCTTTTTTTGGACGGTGGGGAATCGCCATATCCGGGATGTGCTTTGGAGCCCACTGGCCGCGATGATTTTGTAAGAGAGAGAAATGAATTTGTTGCTGTGATGGAGACAATCAATGAGTAAGTTCCCATTCGCCCAGCGATGTCAAACAGATGGAGGCTTGTCGAATGAGGAAGTAAATTTGTTATCCGAGGGTTGTTATGGAACAAAAGTTTTTTATATTTGTAGAAAAATGTAACCCAACATCTTTATGCGGCTCCACCGTTTTGTACTGCTCGTATACGGTTTATGTCTTGTATGCCATTCCCCGTTGCATGCTCAATTCCTGGGAGGTATTGAGTTCCGTTCGTATGAGACGAATCAGGATGAGCGAAGTTCGGTGTTGATCCCTGCAACGGGAAAGGGTTTGCCGCTCCGTGATGGTCTGACAATCGAGTTTGATGTCCGAGTCAGGGAAGGAGCGGACAGGTTCGGCTATATCGCCCGTATCCTTATCGGTCAGACCGACAACCTTGATATCATGCTTAATAACCCGTCCGGGGACGAATCGTTCATGTGTCTCATCAAGAATACAAAATTCTTGACCAAAATTCATCCGGACACCTTGATACGGTTGGATGAGTGGAATCGGGTGAAATTGGAATTGTCGACCGGGAACGATGGATTGTACATTGGCGAGAACGGAACGACCCTTGTTCGTGACACCTTGTTGGCAGCCGATCGATATGTGAAGATCTTTTTCGGTCGGAATACGGAACCGGGGTTTGCGACTACGGATGTTGCCCCGGTATGTGTCCGGAATCTCGTTGTGACGGTCGGTCATGATAAAGAGGTCTATGAGTGGCCTTTTTCACGACCGTCGTCGACTTCAAAGGTGACCGACGACTCGGGTAAAATGATTGCCGACGTGCGAAATGTAAATTGGATGAGTGCAGCCCATCTTTGTTGGAAAAAGGTCGGCGGATGGAGATTTTCCTCAAAAGTGTTCCCCGTGATTGCACCGGAAGAGAGGATGTTTTATCTGGTTACCGAAAATGAGGTGATCGGATATCGTCCGGCCGACAATGCCGTGTATCGTTATCCATTTACGCCTTCATTACCGGTTCGAATGCTGTCGGACCAATTCGTGTATGATCGGGCATGCGGCGGTTTGGTGTTATACGATTTCGAGCGTCCTGCCGAATCAACACTTTCCGTATTCGATTTTGAAAAGAAAAAATGGAGCGTTCCTGTTGTGCGAACGCGGGAAGCGGCCAATCTGCACCATAGTAAATTCGTTTCGCCGATCGATACCTCGATTGTGCAACTTTTCGGCTATGGTTTTCACAAATATCTTGGCGGTTTGTCGGCCATCTCTCCTTCCGGAATCCGTACAGAAAAAGATTTGTCGGATTTCCTGCCTCCGCGTTATCTCAGTGCTGTAGGTTGTGCCGATTCATCGCTCTACATTTATGGCGGAGTGGGAAATGAACTCGGTATGCAGGAATACGGCATCCATGTGTACAACGACTTGTATCGAATGAATCTCGCTGACTTGAGCATTGTTAAAATCGTCCAGACCGAGCCCGCCAAAGTACCCGAAACGGCAGCATCTTCGTTGATCGTCGACGAGAAAACCCAATCTGCGAGAGCTCTTTTCTTTTCGCCCAGTAGATATCAATCTTATCTTGTTTTGAAAGATATAGATCTGACGACAGGAAAGACAACGATACTTGCCGATACAATTCCTTATATCTTCACCGATACCGAGTCGGATGCCGATTTGATTTTCGATTCCGTACGAAATGCCTACTATGCGATAACCGTACACAAAATTCCTGAAGGCGGATATGAAACGAACATTTATGAGGTGCGTGCCCCGGTCCTTTCACCGTTGAATGCTGCCGTGCAGCATCCTGTACGGGACAGAAAATGGATATGGGTGGTGTTACCGGTAATTCTTGCCGCAATTATCGTAATTTGTCTGCTCGTGTTGCACCGACGCCGTCACAAGGTCGACGCTCCGTCTGGAGCCCTTTCCCTTTCGGATGAGAGCGATGCGGCACTGCCGCTTGATTTGACGACTGAACGTCAGAAAAAGCCGGGAATCTATTTGTTGAACGGGTTCCAGATCATTGCTTCCGATGGCAGCGACATAACAGGAGAGTTTACACCCATCATGCGTCAACTGTTGTCGTTGATCATTCTCTATACGCAGAATAGCGAAAAGGGGATCTCGAATGTGAAATTAAAGGATTTCCTTTGGTTCGACAAATCGGAAGAGAGTTCACGCAACAATCGAAGTGTCCACATCAGTAAGATCCGGCTGTTGCTTGAGTCCGTCGGAAATTATCGGATTAGTTCGCACAATGGATATTGGAAATTCGTTTGCGGAGATGATGGGTGGTGCGATTATATCTATGCGACCAATGCTGTCGATCGTCTCAAGGGGCAGAAAGATCCCGGAGAGACAGAACTCCATACTGCCATTCTTATTGCATCATGGGGTCAGTTGCTTCCCAACCTGCAATTCGATTTCCTGGATGGTTTCAAGGCCGATTACTCGGATTCGATGATTGTTTTGCTCTCTGAGTTGTTGAGAAACAGACCGAAAGATGATTATCAGACGAAAATCAAGATTGCCGATGGAATTCTGCGATTCGATTCGTTGGATGAGAATGCGGTCAAGGAGAAGTGCCGATCATTGGTGGCATTGAGAAGGATCGGTATGGCGCATACTACGTTCGATATTTTCATCCGGGAGTATGAACAGGTGATGGGAGTCTCGTGTGAGAGCAG
Organism: uncultured Rikenellaceae bacterium; assembly: GCA_949284665.1. Taxonomy (GTDB): domain Bacteria; phylum Bacteroidota; class Bacteroidia; order Bacteroidales; family Rikenellaceae; genus Tidjanibacter. The sequence continues at coordinate 11,367 of CASDWR010000226.1, forward strand.
TTTCGACGAATTCATCCGATAGCGTTTCCCGAGAAGGGAAGATGTGTTTTCGTGTATGGTGGCTTTTGGATCGACGACAGAACTTTTCAGGGCTCGGATTGCGGGGCGAGGTGTTGTTTTATCGAGATATCCTTCCGAGTAGTGTGATGGTCGTTGTAACTCGATTCCAGTATTTATACTTTTTTGAAGAGGGAGTTTTTCTTTTGAGAATCAAAAATTGTCGGACATGGACAAAAAATATGCTGGAAGATTGATCCGATGAGGTTATCTTCCTGCATGACAACGATGTTTATAAATTTATTTAAAAAATTATTAAAAAATTTGCACAATAGCATTTTTAGCACTATCTTTGCATCGAAGTTTTAAGGTTCATTTCAGGTTAGTAGTTTTAGGTTAGTGAGGGAATACGGAGAAAAGGACGTTCTGTCCGAACCGTATTTCCTTTTTTGTTTTCCGGCAGTGCGGCTCGGAGTAGACAGTCCTTATAAACAAGCCTTTGACAATCATGTCCGAAAGAGCCGTTCTTGCCGGTTTTTTCATATTCTATGCCGAGTCCGTTTTGGGATGTTTGCATGATGGCGTTCGGGTGATGGCGCTTATAAATTTTACATTGATTCGGACAAATTGTGTGTCGGTAGGTTCGTTTCGATGGAGGATATATGTTTAGCAATGTAGCTCTGTCGAAGGATTGAAACAGGAATAGCAGGAAGAAGTATAAATATGTGGATTGGCAGAAAAAAAATCATCAAAAACTTCCCGGTAAGCGAAAAATTGTATATATTTGCACACCTTTTCCGTTGGAAAGGTCTTCGATTCCGGAATGGGAGAGAAGGTTCGACCGACAATGTCGCCCAGGTGGCGGAATAGGTAGACGCGCACGTTTCAGGTGCGTGTGCCGCAAGGCGTGCAGGTTCGATTCCTGTCCTGGGCACTCAA
>CASDWR010000227.1 GCA_949284665.1 uncultured Rikenellaceae bacterium
GCAAAGGTAGTAAATAATACCGAAATCAACACTCCGCCGACCAGCATGACGCCGAGGATAATCAGCACCGGAGTCCGTTCGGCAATGAAGGTCACCTCGGGAAGGCTCTCGCCGAGACCGGCAACCAGGCCAAGGAACATGATGGCAGCCAACAGCCAAGCATAGAAACCCTGCAACATGCTGTCTCGCAAAAAAGGTTTCATGATAAACCACTTGGACGCGCCGACCAGTTTCATCGTATTGATCAAATAACGTTTCGAAAAGATACTGATCCGGATCGTATTGTTGAGCAACACAAGTGAAATCACCAACAATGCGCCACCGAAAAAGAGCAGGATCAAATTGAACTTGTTCAGGTTCGTACCGATCTGCTCGATCACGGCACGCTGGTAGACCACCTCGTCTACCCCTTTCCATCCGGTCACCTCCTTTTCAAGAGCCGAAATGACCTCTCTGTCCGAAGTCCTGGCATTGAGACGTACCTCGTACGAATCGGGCAATGGATTGAAAGACAAAAACTCTTCGAAATCGGTTCCCACATACTCCTTAAATTCTTCCGCTGCCTGGGCCTTGGGGACAAACACGACTTCCCGGACCGCTTCGCTGGCCCGTAGACGTTCACCGATCTCCTCCGTCCTTTCGGAATCAACATTGTCCTGTAACATCACATAAATCGTAATGCTCTCCTTCATGCGCTCGGTTGCTTTCACTGCATTCAGAATCAGGTATCCGACCCCACCCAGCAAAAAAAGCACCAATGCGACACTGATGGTCGAGATTATATAGGAATTGCGGACTTTCCGCCTCAACCTTTTACTCTCCTGATACGCCATTTTTCCTCTTCGTTTTGCGTTCATTCAACACTGTCACTACGACCGCCGCAGCCAGACCGGCAAAAATCAACAGCGAACAAACGAGCGTAACGGTCGCCACAAACCCGTAATTGGGTGCAGCAAAACGGAACTCGACGCTGTGTCGTCCAGCAGGAAGGGCCATCGCGCGCAGCACATAATCAGCCCGGAAATAGGGAACTTCCTCACCATCGACAAAAGCCTTCCACCCCTTATCGTAATAGATTTCCGAAAAAACCGCCACCCCGTCCAACGGAGCTTCGTATTCATATTTCAGGTAGTTCGGTCTGTATTCGACAAGTTGGATCGTAGCCGCAGAATCAAATACCAATTCGACACCGGCCAACAGTTTTTCGAAACTCTTGTCCACCACGGCTACCCGCCGTGTATGTAGTGTGTCGAGAACTGCAATTTCCTCTTTGGCATCCGTCGCCCACACGACCCGCTCCACGAACCATGCTGCACCATTGGCCTCCGGATTCCGTTCCACATTCAACGCACCCGTATTCGGATCGGACACGATGAAATATTTCGTATTGAGCATATTGTAAGTTTCCTGGTGCATGCGGCTCAAATAACGGTCAATCAGGTCCTGATAACGTCTCAATTTCGCACCGTGATAACCGCCAACCGAACGGTGGAAATAGGATGTCGTAGCATCATTGAAGGGACTGACCGAGAAATTGGCTACCCGATATCCGGGTGTTGTATCGGCCAGTATCGACAAATCCGCTTCGGTCGGTTTGATTTCGGCATTGCTGCCATTGATGAACTTATCGCGAGAGAGGAAGCGCTGGTCGACGGGAATCAGGTCAAGACAAACCAACAAGGCAAGTAAAGCAGTCATCGTTCCCCTCTTGATTTTTCCGAACCCGAACCAAAGTATCACGGCCGCTGTTGCAATCACGAAAAACAGCGAGCGCCAGGCATCGGCCCGCAACATCTGTGCACGTTCACCTCGCATGGCCGCCGCCACCTCTTGAGGCAGTTGCGTATCAACGGCCGACGAAAAGTCGAAAAGCTTTCCTCCGAAAAGAGCAAAAAACAGTGCAACGCCTCCGGTAATCAATACGGCCCATTTTACCCCGTAAAGCAAACGCTCTTTCGACAGTTGTGCTTTCCACAACCGAGCGAGAATCAAAGCCGCCAGCAGCGGGACACTCCACTGTACCACCACCAATGCCATCGAAACGGCCCTGAACTTGTTATACCCAGGCAATACTTTGAAACACAACTCGGTGAACCACATCATATTGCTTCCCCAGGACAAAAACAGAGCCAACACACTCACGATCAGAAGCCACCATTTTCGACTGCCCTCGAGTAAAAACAGACCCAAAACGGCCAGGAAAAGCACCACGGCTCCGAGATAGGTCGGACCGGCCGTCATCGGTTGGTCTCCCCAATAGCCAGGCAGCGATTCGGCCAGGCGACGAGCCCCGTAAGGAGCCAACGCATCCCCCACTTCGCCTTCGGGTGAGAATCCACGATCCGAAGCACCCCCCATCAGATTAGGGATCAACAGGTTGAAACTTTCCGCTCGACCGTAACTCCATGCAGTGGCATATTCCAGATCGAGCCCGCGGCTCTTGCCGGATTCGTCTTCGACAGCCAATTCGCTGCCGCCTCGAGTCGTATCGGCCGTATGATGGATCGTATAATAAAGGGGAGCGAAATTCGAACCGACAGCAAGTACCGCAGCCAACAACAACATGGCTGTAGCCTTACCGAAATGAGCGAGCGTCCGGCTACGATATTCCCGGATAAACTCGTTGATCCAGAAAGCCAGAATCACCAGTAGAAAATAGTAGGTGATCTGCGGATGATTGGCACCTATTTCGAGCGAAGCAAACAATGCGGCCAAAATGGCTCCCAGCCACATTTTTCGGCTTCGAAAAGTGTATACGACGGCACCTATCAACATCGGAGCATACGCCATGGCCCACATTTTGGAAATGTGGCCGGCCCCGATAATCAAAATCGAATAGGTAGAAAAGCCATAAGCAACGGCGGGGACAATTCCCAACCAGGGATTTACACCCCACAACAGCAACATCAACCAAAACCCGAACATAGCCAGAAAGGTCATGGCTGCCGGATTACCGATCAGTTTCAACAGAGGGCTGACAGCATTTTTGACAAGCAACGTCGGATATTTGAAATCGATCATATAGGACGGCATCCCGCTGAAAGAATTTCCTGTCCATTGAGGATCCTCTCCATATTTCTGGATATGTGCCTCGATATCGTGACTCATGCCCACATATTGCGTATAATCGTGCATAGGCAGACTCTTCCCGCCCAATTGAGGCGAAAAATAGAAGAATGCCAATATCAGGAATAAAAGTGTCGGCACGGCATAGGGCAATACCGCATGAAAACCTTGCTTTCCGTTCATTGTGTCGAAAGTCGTTGTTACGTCCGCAAAAGTAATAAAAAATAGTTGAGAAATCTGAAATTTTGCCTTACATTTGCAGGTTCACATCCCACAATGGATACGTTAAATAAAATAAAGGAGACGCTCGGAGCGGAGATGACACGTTACGAAGCGTTCGTGTTATCGGCCTTGCAAAGCGATAACGAGCATGTTTCGGACATGCTGAATTATATCATCGCCAACCGGGGAAAAGGGATCCGTCCGATTCTCTCATTACTTATGGCCGGCATACATTCTCAGAGCGGCTCGCTCGGCAAACGCAATTATCTGGCCGCACTTATCGTCGAAATGCTGCACACGGCATCGCTCGTTCACGACGATGTGGTCGACAAAGCCGTGGTACGGCATGGAAATTCATCCGTAAATGCCATCTGGGGGCCGCATTCGGCCGTATTGGTCGGGGATTACATTCTTGCCCGTACATTCTCGATGGGTATGGAAAGCGGCCAGTTCGACATCGTAAATTACATTACAGGATGCATGAGTGCCTTGTGTGAGGGTGAGCTGATCCAAAGCCATCAGAGCAAAAAGTTCGAGATGACACGCAATATCTACCTCGACATTATTTTCAAGAAAACGGCCACCCTGATCGGCACCAGTTGCGGAGTGGGAGCCCTCTCCTCCGGCGCCCCGTCCGTAGCGACGGGACTTGCCCGCCAGGCAGGTCTTTACATGGGCATGGCATTCCAGATCAAAGACGACATTCTCGATTATGCACCGCAGGCCCAAACAGGAAAATCCTCCTGTGCAGATTTACGGGAACACAAAATCACGCTTCCCTTATTGGCCGTACTCGAAAAATGTTCCGAAATGGAACAACAACACACATTTTCGCTACTCAAAGAGTGCGATGACCAACCGGCCAACATTACGGCCGTATGCGACTTCGTTATCGCCCGAGGGGGACTCGAAGCTGCAGCACAGGTCATGAACGACTATTTGGACAAAGCACGGAAACTGATCCTCACATACCGCAGTTCGAAATACAGGGAGTCTCTGCTCGAAATCTGCGATTACATCGGAGAACGCGACAAATAACCTCCATATCCGAGTCCCCCGCGTCAAAATGCCGGACCCGGGACCTTGTTCGGGATAGAGGTCCCTGCGGCTCGGCTCCTCGATTCTCATCCATCGGTTTCGACGCAATCCTCTTTCCTCTTATTACTTATTACAGACAAGGCCAAGACTGCACCCCGCCGATTCGGCCAACCCTTTTTCGGCAAGCCCGACAGGATACAACCTGCAACAAACCGGCCGTAAGGATCAAATACCTTTGGTATGCCGCTCCGCTTTGCTCGGATAAATATCGTTGATCGTAATCAGGATACCTGTCTCTTCCACATCCCCGAACTCCCGATTCGCCGCCGTACCGAATACCCTCATCGAAGGAGACAGGCTCATGTACGAATTGATCAACGGGGGAATAAACTCATCACGCAAACGGAGTTCGTGTACCAGAATCCGATAATTTTCCGCATAATCGGCACCGCAGAATATCCGGTCCAGACGTCCCACATCGATCTCCATCGGCACCGGATCGACCGGCACGACAAGCCCATCGGGATCCGGAAAATATCTGCGTAGAAAATAGATCAACAGATTTCTTGCCTCCACATCGTAGTGTCGGTACATGGTTACCTTACCGAAAAAATAGCGGGCTTCTGGATTGCGCACGATCAATGCTCCCAATCCGTCCCAAATATTATCGAGGGCATAAAGGCTTTTCGCATTACGCGTACGCTGGTATTTGGTCTGAACGAACGAGCGGCCCAATTCGATGGTATAGGGAAGAAATTCATGGCGGAATTTGTCGCTGAAGTGAAAATAGTGTTCCGTTGAGAGGTTCTCGGGGTACTCTTTCGTGGAAACGATGTAGCGATATCCGCCTATGATCTCATGCTCGACAGGGTCCCACACGAACAGTTGACTGTAACCGTTCTCAGCCAGATCCTGGGCATCAATATCGACCTCGTCTCCCGTTCCTCCACCGGCATCCCGAAAGGTCTGTTCTCGCAGACGTCCGATTTCCCGCATCAGATTCGGACACTCATTGGCCCGGATTACGTAGATACGGTTTCCGGCATAATTGGTGTCTCTTACAAAGAACTCGGGTCTCAATTCGCGCTCCAACAACTCCCGCGCCACAGGCTCGATCACTGCTTTCATATTAAGATATATGGGTTAGTTAGCGATGTAAAAATAGCAATTATATGCTTATCTATGCTTATCGATCCTCTTGTTTATGCATTTTTTCAGTTCATAACTCTTTTTGCGAACGGTTTCGACAATCTCATCCATCGAAAATCGATCCTTTAACAAGTCGATCTGAATCGGCTCCCCGATGAGAATATCGAATTGACTGCCACGTTGACGGAACATCTCATCCGCCAGATACAACATTTCGATGTTGGCCTTGATCCCGAAAAACTTCCGGATGTTCGACAACCGATAAAAGAAATCTGACAACACGCCATCGAAATGGACCGGTACGATATCACGATTCGTGGCAATCGCTTTCTTTACGAAATTGCGTTTCCAGGGCAAGTCAACCACCTCACCGCCGATACGACGCGAGCAAAGCCCTGCCGGAAAGGTAATAATCGGCAGATCGGATTCGAAAGCTTCATTGAAAGCCCGTACATTCGCATCGTTTTGCCTCCCGTGCTTGTTGACCGGGACAAAGATCGGCTTGAGCGGTTCGAGATACATCAAGATATCGTTCACCACCACCCTCACATCACCCATATACCGGCTGACCTCATCGGCGAGCATCAATCCGTCGAGACCCCCGAAAGGGTGGTTCGAAGCAAAAACATAACGCCGTGTCGGGTCGAGCCGTTCCATACCCACGGCACGATAAGAGATCCCCATGTACGACAAGGTTGCCCGAATAAACTCTTCGGGAGACAAGGCGGAATAGTTACGCAACACATAATTCAACTCCTCCTCGTGAATGATCCGGCGCAAATACTCGATCAGAAATTTCGGAACCCGGCGAGCGAGTTTCGGATTTTTGCTTTCAAGCACCTTCGCCACATCGACTTCCATCATATCCGTCTTACTCAAATTTCATATTCGTAAATACAAAGGTAACCTTTTTTACGGGATTTTCATATTTGTACGGTTTTTTCGATCGTACATGCGTTTTGTTACGGCTGTTCGGACAATTTTGTAGTGCGGTTTTTAACATTCCGGACGAATTTCGGCAACATTTTTGCAATCGTATTTTACAAAAAGTAATCCGTCGACACAACAGATCGATATTACGATTACGCCGACCCCGACGGTCATTCCGAAATCGTTCGGAATCGGGCCTACTCCATGACAGGAATGCCTGCCGGAGATTTACCAAGGGGAGGCGGACAGGCGGCGCGAGGGAACATTGATCCATTGATTTGCAACAGATTGCCCTCAAGCCCACGAAAGGAGCCGTAATCAGGCTCCTTTTTTACTGCAGGGTTCTCCGACCATCAACCATCACTACTTTTTTTGCATACAATAAATGTCAACAAACTAAATTTAAAATTTCTGTCTCCTTTTCCCTCTTACCTTTCCGTATGTTTTACCGCAAGACACGTAACGATCCAGCATATCAAATTTAAAACACTCGTCTTCATCTGCCTTCCCCTCTCCTTTCGCTATCTTTAAATAAAAAATTAGGCTGCAATTCAGCATAAACAAATTTAAAAACTTCTTTTCATTTGCTTCTCCCCGCACCTTTTCGTATCTTTGTCGCGATATTTTTGAAGGGGTGCCTTAATACCAAGGGCTGAGATCATACCCAGTGAACCTGATGCGGGTAATGCCGACGTAGGGAAAAGATAGAAAAGATGCCCCTTTTCTGTTCTTAATCTTAATTTAACAAATGAAGAAATGCTATTTAAGCGCGGTAGCGTTCGTCCTGGCGACGTATGCAACCGTCTGGGCGCAACAACAAGACGATTCGTTGCGCATGGTCCATGTACAAGAGGTACAAATCACCGCCACCCGTGCCACGGACAAAACGCCGATTGCCCACACCAATCTCGACCGAAAAACGATCGAAAAAAACAATTTCGGACGAGACATTCCCTTTCTGCTTGAGATGACCCCCGGGGCCATCGCCACATCCGATGCCGGAGCAGGAGTGGGCTATACCTATTTCAGGCTACGCGGAACGGATGCCTCACGCATCAACGTAACGGCCAACGGCGTACCGATGAACGACGGTGAAAGCCACAGCCTTTATTGGGTCAACACTCCCGACCTGATCTCTTCGATGAACAGCATTCAGATACAACGCGGTGTCGGGACCTCGACCAATGGAGCCGGTGCATTCGGAGGCAGCATCAACATGACGACAGCTGCAGCTTCCATCGAACCGTTTGCTGAAATATCGGGTAGTTACGGATCGTACTGCACCCATCGGGAAAGTGTCGCTTTCGGGAGCGGTTTAATGGGTGGACATTGGACTGTCGACGGACGCCTGTCGAATCTCGGTTCCGACGGCTACATCCAACGTGCCTCGTCCGACATGTATTCCTATTTCGGGCAGATCGGTTACTTCAACCGCAATACGGCCATCAAGCTGCTCTCTTTCGGCGGACAGCAAGCCGTCTATCATGCATGGGACGGAATCGAAATCGATCAGCTTCGGGCGGATCGCCGTTACAATCCCTGCGGTGAAATCCTGAACGACAAAGGGGAACTGGTCGGCTTTTACGACGATCAGAAAGACCACTATAAACAATTCAACAACCAACTGATTATCACACAGCGGCTGAACAATCGATGGAATTTGAACCTTACGGCCCACTACACCCGCGGTGACGGCTATTACAACCAATACAAAAACGATCAGGACATCGATGAATACGATCTGAGGAACTACCTCGCATCCCAAGGAATCGATCCGATACCCGAAACGAGCAACCTGATTCGAGAAAAACACATGGTCAACGATTTCGGCGGAGCGATCGCCACCTTCAAATACCGCAGCGATCGGCTCGATTTTTCGCTCGGGGGCGCATGGAATCTATATGACGGTTACCACTACGGGCGCGTGTCCTATCTCAAGGCACTCGACAACAGCGACGATTATCTCAACACCATTCCAAACTCGGACCACATATATTATCGAAATTCTACCGACAAAACGGACATGAATGTTTTCGCACGAGCCGAATGGAGCGTATCGCCTGCCGTAAATCTTTATGCAGATCTCCAATACCGTCGGATTCATCATCGAATCGAAGGGATCAATGACAAGTACGATGCCGAAGCAAAGGCGATGCAACCCATCGATGTAGATCGCATATACGACTTTTTCAACCCCAAAGCCGGTTTGTATTACACCATCGATTCCCGAAACGGTTTGTATGCCTCAGTTGGAGTAGCTCACAAAGAACCCACCCGCAACAACTTCACCGACGCCAAACCGGGAGAGAATCCGCGGGCAGAACGTCTTGTCGATTTTGAGGCGGGTTACTCTTTTGCGGGCGAACGCTATGATTTCGGAGTCAATCTCTACTACATGAAATATAAGGATCAACTTGTCCTTACCGGAGAAATCAACTCGCTGGGTGAAGCACTGGCCACGAATGTCCCGGACAGTTATCGGCGCGGCATCGAACTGATGGCAGGGATCCGGCTTACTCCCAACCTGCGCTGGGATATCAATGCCACCTTCAGCCAAAACAAGATTCTCGACTACGTGGACTATGTGGAAGACTGGACCAATGGCGGGCAGCAGGCAATATACCTAGGCACCACCGACATATCTTTTTCACCGAACCTGATTGTCAACTCCTCTCTCTCCTATTCGGAGGGAGGTTTCGATGCCTCCTTACGGACCAATTATGTCAGCAAACAATACGTAAGCAATGCTTCGATCGAAGAACTTTCATTTCCCTCCTACTGCCTGTTCAACCTGACAGCAGGCTACACATTCCACCTACGGGGTATCCGGTCGCTTTTCATCGGCATGGAAATCCGAAACCTTTTCAACGAAATATACTACAACAACGGTTGGAGCTATTCCGGGCTGGAGGATGGCATCCGGATCAACGGACTGGGTTATTACCCGCAAGCCACACGCAACTATCTGTTCAGCATCAATCTGAAATTCTGAAACACACATGATGCAGTATCTCGAAATAGCAGGCACACTCGTCGGACTACTTTATCTATACTTCGAGTATAAGGCGAGTATCTGGCTATGGGCGACCAGCATCGTCATGCCGGCCATATACATTTTCGTATATTGGGATTCCGGTTTCTACGCCGACATGGGGATCAATGTCTACTATCTGATCGCCAGTATTTACGGGTGGATCAAATGGCTCGGGAAACGGAACGGCGAAAGCCTTCCGCTTCCCATCAGTCATGTGCCCCGCAAACGGATTGTCCCATTGACGGCTGTAACAACGGCATGTTTTTTTGCAATCGCAGCAATTCTGATTAACTTTACCGACAGTTCTGTTCCCTGGGGCGACAGTTTCACTACGGCGCTCAGTATCGCCGGCCTTTGGATGTTGGTCCAGAAGTGGTTGGAACAATGGTTGGTATGGATTATTGTGGATGCAGTGAGTGCAGCCCTCTATTTTTACAAGGGTCTCGATCCTACCGCATGGCTTTATCTGCTCTACACGGTAGTGGCGGTAGCCGGTTATTTCAAATGGAAAAAGATGATGCACAATGAAACCGAATCTCTTCCCGATGCCTGACCCGTCCCGTCCCCCGGAAACGGCTATTCTGGCCGACGGACTCTATCCTGCGAGTGAACCGGCATACACACTCCTCTCCCAAGCCCGACGGGTGGTATGTTGCGACGGTGCGGCCGATGCTTTCATCGCTCGCGGCGGCATCCCCGAAGCAATTGTCGGCGACTGTGACTCGTTGGGGAATACCGTTCGTGTACAATTCGCAGACCGGCTTCACATCGTCTCCGAACAGGACACCAACGATCTTACCAAGTCCGTGAACTACTGTCTGAAAAGAGGGTGGAATGATCTGACCCTGTTCGGAGCTACCGGACTCCGCGAGGATCATACACTCGGCAACATCAGCCTGCTGGCCGGTTACGCACAACAGGCAAAAGTGCGAATGATAACCGATTGGGGAGTATTCGACACCGGTGTCGGCGACCTTCGTTTCGAAAGTTTCCCCGGCCAACAAGTATCGATCTTTTCGCTGGTACCGGGAACCCCGGTCTCCGCCTTCGGTCTGCGTTACGTTTTACCCTCAGAGGGGTTGCGCAGTTGGTGGCAGGGAACACTCAATGAATCGCTCGGAAACGAATTTTCCATACACAGCGACACACCGGTTATCGTTTTTCGGACCTTTGCCTGAATTTCGCTACCTTTGTTGCAACATCCATACCCATGAGAAACGATACCGTCATACTGTTTCCCACGGAAACCGAAGCCGCCCTGTTCCGTGAGCGATACCGGGCATCCTGTCCGGTCGTGATCTGCGGCATCGGATCATCGGCATGTGCTGCAGCTACGGCTGCCGCTATCGCCAACCATCACCCCCGCAGAATGTTTCTCGCCGGTATTGCCGGACGCTATCCGAAAAGCCGTTCCGAAATCGGGGCTTGTTTCCTGATCGAAACTGAATTCGATGCTCAGTCGGGGGCCATGCACGGGACTCTTTTCGAGTCTCTCGGAGAAATATCCCACTCATGCCGCTACCCGTACGGCACAATTCCCAGATGCAATGCCAACACCGTTTGCTGCGCTGCAGGATCACCGTTGCATATCACTGGAGCCGACCTCGAAAACATGGAAGGGACAGCCTTTTACGCCGTTTGCGGGGCACTCGATGTGGCACAGTTCGCCGAGTTGCGGGCAGTATCGAATACAGTGGGCGATCCGCCCCATCTATGGGACATTCCGCTTGCTGTGCGAAACCTGACCGATACCCTCGAAATGTTACTCGAAAACGACCAATAAATTCATCTACAATTCCCAATGCCAACGAATCTCTCTTTAAGCATATCGCCCTGCCCGAACGACACATTCATGTTCGATGCCCTGCTGCACGACCGTATCGACACGGAAGGCATTCATTTCGAAACCCGCTTTGCGGATATCGAAGTGCTGAACACCGCACTACTCGAAGGACATGGCCCGGCAGTAAGCAAAGCCAGTTATGCAATAGTCCCCTATCTCCGGGGAACATATCGCATTCTTTCCGCCGGAAGCGCTTTGGGTCGGGGAAACGGGCCTTTGCTGGTAGCTAACGACCCGCGGATCGATCTATCGGATTCCCGACTGCGAATCGCCGTACCGGGTCTTCAGACAACAGCCAACCTACTATTGGAAAGGCTATTCCCGCAACTCAAACAAAAAACGCCGATACTTTTTTCACAGATTGCAGATGCCGTGGCCGAGGGGATGTTCGATGCCGGCGTACTGATTCATGAAGGACGCTTCACCTACCAACAAAAAAATCTTTCGCTGTTAGTCGATCTGGGAACCGAATGGGAACGACAAACCTCTTTGCCTCTCCCATTGGGCGTCATTCTCATTTCACGCCAATTACCCGAAGAGTTGCAACAGCGTATCAACCGGCTTCTGATGCACAGCATCGAATATGGGCTGGCTCATCCAAACGCATCGCGCTCTTTCGTAAAATCCCATGCTCAAGAGATGGAGGATTCCGTCATTGATCGCCATATCTCCTTATTTGTCAACCAATACTCCGTCTCCCTGGGAGACGAAGGGGTACTTGCCGTATCGAGACTGCTCAATACGAGCCCTTCCTCTCTTGATATCGTTCCGCACAACATTTTTAAATAAAATTTATACACACCACACCATATTTTAAAA
>CASDWR010000228.1 GCA_949284665.1 uncultured Rikenellaceae bacterium
CTCATCGACCGATATTCCTCCGGCCGTAACGACAGCTTCTTCGAATGGCCGATAGTCCGAGACAGGAATTCTTGTCTCTTTCAACCGGAGGATCAAGGATTCGATCATCTCTTCGGTCAGGCGAGTCGACAAAAGACGAGGTGATATATGGCTCGCTCTTGCAATGGGCAAAACCAGTTCGCGAGGCATGAGTTTGCGCAACAATTCACCGGCAGTTGCCTCTGATGGAAGTAACTCCCGTTCGCGGGCAATGCGCTGTCGGAGTGTCTCTGCATCGAGGGCCGGTTTGAGATCAAGAATCAGTTCTACGTTTCGTTCGTCGATAAGGGCGTCGACTGCCTTTCGGCTCAACCGGAGAATTGCCGCCCCTTCAAGCCCACGATTTGAAAAACTCATTTCTCCCAGAATATCCTGTACCGTCTGTCCGTCGACAGACAATCCGATTCGGATGTTTCGCAAATGGAGACCTTGTAGTGATTCAGCTTCCGGCCAGGAGGTTTCGAGCGGTACGAGTGACGGACGAATCGGTTCGATGCGATGTCCGAGTGCATGGGCAAGAGCATAGCCGTCACCTGTGGACCCGGTAGCCGGATACGATGCACCTCCGGTACATAATATTACGGCAGGAGCTTCTGCCTTACGAATGAATCCATTGCGATTGCGGTAATTGACACCGCGCACCTTGTCGCCGAGCAACAGAATTTCCGTTACCTGGCAACGGCATAGGATCTCCACACCCGACTCTTTGCACCACCCTTCGAGGGCATCGGCGATATCCCATGATTTGCCGCTTTTCGGAAAAACGCGCCCCCCCTGTTCTACGGAAAGTTTGACTCCAAGGCGTTCGAACAGCCGCATCGTATCGCGATTGGAAAAAGATCGATAGGCAGGAATGAAAAAGGTACGGTTAGCCTGTATTCTCTCCATAAATTCGCTTTCAGAACGGATGTTGGTCAGATTGCATCGCCCTTTACCGGTGATCCGGACTTTACGTGCCGGCTTCTCCATTTTTTCCAATAGAAGCACATGCAGTCCTTTTTCGGCTGCTGTTCCGGCGGCCACAAGACCTGCAGCGCCTCCGCCTATGATGATTAAATCGTACATTCGTCGGTTATTTCCGGCAAAGATAACCCTATTTTACCGAAGTAGGCATCCATTTGTCCGGATAATCTCAAAATTTGTATATCTTTGCCCCTCGAATAATCGTTCTGATTTTATGTTGAGCCGGAGGTTTTTAAGAATTAAGGTCGTCAAGTCGGTATACGCCCATTTCAAGTCGGCGTCCGAATCGATAGCCGTGTCGGAAAAGAGCCTGATCAAAAGTATAGACAAGGCATACGATCTCTATTACCAGATGTTGGAGTTGGCCGTGGATGTCGGTCGTTATGCTGCGGAACGTCTTGAGATCGCCCGAAACAAGAAACTGCCCACTTATGAGGATCTCCACCCGAATACGAAATTCGTCGACAACCGGATTATCGAGAGATTGGAGAACGATCGAAAATTCAATGAACATCTGAAGAAAAACGGACTCGGATGGTCAAACTATCCGGAACTCATCAGACAACTTTATACCCAGATGACGGCGAGTGATTACTATCATGAATACATGAATCGTAACGAGCGGTCGTTGCGTGACGATGCCCGGCTGTTATCGCTCTTTTATGAAAGAACCGTACAGGATAATGAGTTGTTGGAGGCCGTTGTGGAAGAGCAGTCGATTCTATGGTGCGATGATATAGACTTTTCTTTGATTATGGTACTCCGGACCCTTGATGCCTGTCGTGCCAACCAGACCGAGATTCCGATATTGCCCCAGTTTCAGAGTGAAGACGATTTGAGGTTCGCGAAGGAACTCTTTCGTAAAACCCTGCTCGGTTTCGACGAGAGTCTCAAATACATCGAACGTTTTACACAAAATTGGGATGTGGAGCGAATAGCCTATTTGGATAATATTATCATGGCTACCGCAATGGCCGAATTGCTCGGTTTCGAATCGATCCCCGTAAAGGTGACTCTCGATGAGTATATCGACATCGCAAAATATTACAGCACACCCGGTAGCAGCCTCTTCATAAATGGCGTGTTGGACAAGATTGTCGAGTCGCTCAAAGCGGAAGGCCGAATTGTAAAGACCGGACGCGGATTAATCGAAACAACCGTTTGATAAACGCTGGATGGTGAGAGACGGAATTCAAAATCCCAACTTTTATATTGCGGCCATGGCGGCGGGCCTGACGTTTGTTATAATCGCAATGTCGGGATGTCGTGAGTCGTCACGTCCGGTGTCGGAAGGGATGACTATTGATCTGCCAGACGTATTTACGGTGGGGAAAGATGCAGATACCATACGGCTTGGACGAATTCACAGCGGTGAGCGGGTGGTTCGGGAGTTTGTCTTGAGAAATACTGGAAAACACCCTTTCGCGATAGTAGATATCCGTACGACATGCGGATGCACCGTATTCGAATACGATAAAAAACCGCTTAAGCCCGGTGAGTATCTTCCCGTGACTCTTGAATTCGATTCAGAGGGTTATTCCGGATGGACCGTCAAGGAAGCCTGGCTTCGAACATCTTTACCCGAAGGTACATTTCGGGTGGTTGTGGAGGCCGAAGTATATTAAATTCGGTTGTGAAAGTTGCAATTCCGCTAAAAACGCATATCTTTGTCACATTGAATTCGAGATCAAATGAATCTGATGATAATAAATTTTAATTAAAACATGAATCTTATGTCAATGATGTTTTTGCAGGCAACGACGAATGCCGGTGGTGCAACTACCGGGGGTGGGGGGATGACCTTCTTGATTATGATGCTTTTGATCTTTGTGGTGATGTGGCTTTTTATGATCCGTCCCCAGCAAAAGCGGCAGAAAGAGTTGGTTAAATTCCGTAATGCACTCCAGCCCGGTCAGAAGATCATTACTGCCGGAGGTATTTATGGTAAGATCAAAGAGGTAAAAGACAACTATGTGCTTGTTGAAGTGGACAACAACGTGTCGATCCGTATTGACAAGAGCATGGTGATGAAAGATCCTACCGATTTGCAACAACAGGCATAATTTGTCGTAAAAGGCGAAAGAGAGCCCGGCGTCCA
>CASDWR010000229.1 GCA_949284665.1 uncultured Rikenellaceae bacterium
AACAATGGTGATTTTCCCGTCGGTAAAAGGAGCGGAAATCTGGAAACCATTCGGCAAAGAAGCAGGCAATTCGATCGTCTGGTCCCCGGAAATGGACGAAGCAAGCACCAGTTCCGTGGAATTGGCCGCCACGGCCGCTGCGATTTGCGCCGAGATATCTTCTCCTGTCGTAGCGCTATAGAGTTCCCATATTGGGAAAAGCGATTTCTTATTCCGAACCGGCATTTTCGCCGATGTGTTTTTCTCCTGTTTTATCAGGAAACCATCGCTGTTATAGAATTCGAATGCAAGTGATGATTTCGAGAATGTCCATGAGGCAGGAAGAATCGGAACGACAATCGGGACTTCCGTCACCTCATCGGTGAGGGCCAAATTACCGCAATCGAATACAATCTCCCTCGTCGCAGCAGATGCATCGTAAACACCCGACCCACGATCATTATAGTATTGCAAAAGGAATTCGGGTTCTCCTGGAACCGTTGTGTCGATAGCGCCAGGGCCAGCCAGATAGTTCGACACGGATGTCAACTTGATTTTGGAAAGCGTTCCGGATCCTTTGAGCTGGAGAGTAAATATTGCAGCACAATTACTGAAAGATACGGCATCCGCACTTTCGTCAATCGTACCATACATCGGCATGGCTACCTTGTCGAAAGACTGTGTGGCAGGCAATGAGCAGGGAATTTCACTATCCGATGCTTCACTGTAATCCCAATACCCTTCGGCAGGATAAACGACATAAAGAATCTTATCATCATCGGTCATTGCACTGATGATTTCCTCGAAGGTCGCAGTCGTCGTACCGGCTCCATCAACCAGTGCAAAATTCGAAGATGCGGTTTCACCCGTTTCTGCTTTTTGATAAAAAACCTTGATTTTATCTTCGGTATCCCATTTGATGTCGACATCGTCGAGAGATGCACGGGTCACATTATCGATCGATGCGAACAACTGACGCTTGCCGGAATTGGATTCCGGAACTTCGGGCTCCTCCTAGGCACAAGCCCCCAACAGCAACGCACACCCCCACAGAGTGGCTGCCATATAAAACAACTGACGCATTTTTTTCACTTTTTGTTTCTATTTCACCATTCCACATTTTCTTTATCCAACTGTTCAGTCGTAGGCGAAACCGCAACTCCATTTTCTACGCTGACCACCAACCATTCGACATTTGGGGCGACATAATTCTTCTTCATTTTTTCTCTCATTTTTAATTTAATATAAATTACTTTTAGTTGTCTTTTTATCGCGCAAAAATAACTTTTTCTTTTTAATATTTAATCCTTTTCTTGCATTTGATTGCTCGATAAAATTATTTAACTGTTAAAGGGATAAGATGCAAGAGAGAATTCAGGCAACAGAGACGCAGGGTCTTATCGATGATAAGAACAACCGATCTCCCAACACGGAATCGACCACGAAAACGCATACACGAGCCAATGCATACACACGAGACATGTATTATGTATGAGGAGAGGCCACCTGAATTCGGTGACCTCTCCCCTCTTCATCACTACTTACAACCTAAATGTTATGAAAAATACGTACAAATAGGGAAAAACAGAGCCTGATTAAACTAACATATCGCGATTCTCAAAGAAGTCCACATGTTCCGCCAATGAATAATGTTTCTTTCCAATCACCGGATATCATTTAACGGCGATAATTCGTATCGTTATCCGAAAGCCATAAACATACGCTCATACAATCAACCTGTCAATCGTTTTCCGTCTGCAGGTATCGTCCGATCTCTTTCAATTGTCTTAAATTCGCTTCGCGGGCATACATGCGTTTCCGTGTATCCACGATCCACTGTGCATAAGGGATGATCGGCGCCTTTTCCAACAGCAAGAACCATCGAGGAGTATTGTATATCGATTGCCAATAAAGGAAAACCTCATGGTGCAAATGCATATCGCTGACTGCCTGGAACATCTTTTCGTCGTCTGTGTGGCTGTCGCACATCATTTGGACACGTGCCAGATCGTTTTTGAATGCTTGAAGGTTTTCATGCTCAGCGAGTTCCATCCTGGCGATATCGGGTTTTAAACGGCGTGTTTGCCCGGGAGTCAGTTGCAGACGCTTCTTCATGAGCGCCATGGTTCGGTAGAGGTTTTCTCTCATGGCTTTACGTTCATAGGTAACCCATATTCGGTTGTTCTCTTCGCGAGCAGCCTCTTGCATGCGGCCGAAAATCCCCCGTCCAAAAAGAACTCCCAATTGCCAGGGAGAAAGTTCTTCGGCCAACGGGCCGGAAGTATACCAATCCGTTTCCCGTATGTATTCCCAAACAAGCAGATATTTTCGCACATCATTCATCAACGTACGAACTTGCGATGCATCATCTGCCTCGATTGCCTTTTCGATTGCTTCGAAACTCTTTCCAAGAGGAATTTGGTATCGTTCGAGTAAATAATCCCGACGGAAAATCACATCGTAATAATAAAACAACTTGGCCTGACGGGTGTTCATTTCTGCCATCCGTGTAAAATTGGCCAGTCGTTTCCCCCGATCGAGCCATTTGCAGAAGCTCTCTTCATCTATACGGGTATAACCATGCAATCGCTTCTTGTCTTTTTTTCCAGAAACGGGAACAAGGGGTTCGCGTTCGCCGGAACCTTCGACTTCGAGTCGGGGAGTCCGATCGGAATAATGTTCGCTCGAATAGAAATAAATATGTTCTCCCCACGCATTTGCAACAGGAATTGTTTTAATAATAAATCCATTGTTCCGTTCCGGATAACGCATCCATTCCTCGATCACATTTCCAGGAATAGTAAATTCGATCCACATACCCCCTTCGACCGATACCTCGACCGTATCGTAAGCGACCGACATATAATCGCGCCCGCTTTTCAATCCATCACCCTTCCACTGCCAGCTACAATCCGTATCGGCTTCCTTACAGATATCCGAACCTTCATTCCAACGGGCATCGGATTTCATTCCGTAAATGGCAGCCTTTACCGGATAACGGCGGATGAATGAACGAGGGACATAAAGTTTTACGGCAGCTCGTTCGATTGTCGAGAAGGGGATTCCATCGACATTGAACCGCAAAAGCGATACGGCACGATGTTCGGTATATATTCCGACCATGTAACCTGTTTCGAGCAGACTGCCCCCACCGAAATTCCATGACGAGAACTCTCCGTCCAACAACGCCGCATCAGCGACATCCTCCCTTTGCGAAACAGTATAAGTCGCCGCCCGAAGCGGATACGACAAACCACAAAACAGAATGATCACTATCGCCACGACCCGACAAATCGCTTTTTTTCTCATATCTGTAAATTCATTGTGAAGTTGGATCCCTCCCCTTACCGGTTTGGAATCCAACTTCGATATCGAAAAACGTCACTCTTTTTCGCGGAAGAACCGCAATCCCATATTCCAGTTCGGGGCGATCCGGTTGATTGTTGAAACCTTCTGTTCAACCTTATGATGAGCCGAACTTGCTTTTTCATTGATACTTCCTCCTTTACGGTAGCCAGTGGTTTCATCGCGAACCTCCAGAATCCACTCCCAGGCATTGCCGGTCATGTCGTAAAGGCCCAATTCATTGGGTTTCTTTTGTGCGGGTGCTTCCAATGAAGCTCCGTCCGTCCACCCCACTTCTGCGACGTCGTCGCTACCGCTATATACATAGCCTTTCGACAAAGAAGCACCTCTTGCCGCATATTCCCACATGGCAGCACTTGGCAATCGTCCGCCTTTCCATTTGGCAAACTCGTATGCTCCATACCAGGAAATAAAGCCGCATGACATTCCTTCCCGCCCTTCGAATGCAGTCCACCGTTTGGAATCGGCGATATATTGCACAGAGGCCTGTGTAGGGATTTCCGGATCGGCATTGTAAACCACAAGTGGCTGATTGGGATAATCGCTATTTTCCTTGGTCAACAAGTTTGTATTCGTAGCACCGTAGGCCGTAAGGAACTCTGCAAATTCATCCGTTGTCACTTCCAGTTTGGACACATAATAATCCGGGAAAACAGATTCTGCACCGGACAGGCACTTCGGCACATAAGTAGTTCCCTGAATCAGGACCAAAGAACTCTCATCCGGGATTTTGAACGTAATCGGAGTACCGTAACCTTTCCCCTCGCCCGTATTGACCGCATAAGGGAAGATATAATATACCACATCTGGCAATAACCCAGTAACCGTTGTTTCGATCACTCCCAATTCTGTTCCCGGGATCACCGTTTTTCCGGTAGCGGCAACCGGATCGGATGTCGTCCCCCAACAGAAACCGCGTTCGGTGATGTCCGATCCTCCCGTACGTATTACCTCGGCGCTTACATCGACTGAATTGGAGGCCCCGGGCAACATGGTTATGTTCATTGCATAAGGGGCCGACTCGAGAACGGGAGGCGTAATCGGCAAAGTCTGGAAGGTTACCGACTGTTCGGAATAGGAGATTCCGTTGCTGTTTTCTGCATAGCTCCACATGTAATAGATGGTATTCGGTTCGAGATTGGGTACTTCAATCTCATATTGGCCGATCTCGGTATCGGTTGCAACGGATTTGATCGTATGTTCGGCGGGTTTGTTGGTGGTCCCCAGACAAACACCCTTTTCCACTACCGGGCTGGCTCCCCCGTATGTCATTTCGGCAATGCATCGAGCTGAAGTATAGGAAACCATGGTGGCTTCATCGAATGAAACGATCGTGACGATCGGAGTCTTCTTTTCCGGGGTGGTAAACTCCGAAATCTCACCATAACCGGTTCCAAAATCGTTCGTAATGAAAGCACGACAATAATATTGCGTATTCGGTATCAATCCCTCCACAGTCAACTCGACGGTATCAGACAAGGGGTCCATCGCTTCGATGGATTCGAAAACGCTGTCGGGTTTGATATCTCCCGCTGGAGGCATCTGTTCAAGCAATGTTTTTTCACGGGAATAATAAAAACCCCTTACCGTAGGTTCTCCTTTCAATCCTCCGTGGAAAATCACCGGGGCACTCAATACGACATCGCTTTCGGTCAAGACAGCAGCTTCGACCTTTCCCACTTCCGGCATACCCGGTTCACGAGCGGTCGTAAATTGCACCACATCCCCATACATTACCGACGAAGAGGTCTGTACGTAAGCCCGTACCCAATATTCGGTACTCGGTGTCAAATCACTCATACGACAGGCAAAAGGTCGTGTTTCCGATTTGCGAGCAACAGCATTATCATCTTCCAGTGTCGGCAATTCGTTCGTACTGCTCCAGCAGACGCCTCTTGCCACTACATCAGCCGATAATGCAAACGCACCGCCACCCAAAGCACTGGTATGTTCTATTTCGGATACTTTGGCGGTAATCAAGGTATCCATTTCCGGTTCGGCATTCTCACAACTCCAGATTGACAGAGTCATAAGGACCGACATGATACCGAGAGCATAATAAATTCTTTTCATCTTTTTCTTCTCCGTTGCAATTTAAAACTCATCGTCAAAACGCATTGCATCCTTTATAGCCAGTGTTTTGATTATATGCAAAGCACCGTTGGTCGGTTCAAAATTCGACACCTGAATCGTCGAGGTATACTCGCCGACATAACGAAGTCGATAGTCTTCGAGCCGATAGATATAAAGGATATTCTTATTCATAGTGGTTACAGGCAAATCGGTCTTTTCGAGGGTCACCGGCCTGCTCGTCGAAAGATACTTGGCTCCATAAATCGTATGGGTCAGCAACACTTTCGTCAAAACATCGAGCGGGACATCTTCGACCGTTTTCCAATTATAAGTTTTATTCGATGTGGCGCCGATAAAATCATCGAAAGCCGCATTGGTCGGTGCGAAATAAGTCCGTATACCCGGATTTGAATAAAGCGTATCGAGTTCCGTAAGCTCCAGCACCCGGAGCAGGTCGCTGAAAGTGCCCGGGTTCTGTTCCTCCGTATAACTGATAAATTCAAAGGCATTCATCGTTTTATCTTCACGCGTGTAGTGGGAAGGGACCCAATCGGCAGACTTTTGCAACTCGCAGGATACGAAACCCGTCAGCACGCATAATCCCATTGCGACCCGACATCCGATATGTAAAAATAAATGTTTCATTTTTTTAGCTTTTTATTTGTTTACACGGTCTGCAGCCTATTCGCCACTGGTCTGATAATAGGGATTCTGCTCGATATTGGAGTTGGTTCGAATCACATTCGTTCCGATCGGCCAATAGTAGTTGTTCGGATCGACGATTTTGGTCGTCAGAACGGGATTTACCAATTCATCCACCCGTCCCGTACGTACTACATCGAACCACCGCTTCCCTTCTGCCAGAAACTCTACGGCGCGTTCTTCGAGAATGGCGAGTTCGACATCATCCATGCTGTTGCGATTGATGTTTTTCAGGGGAACCGCACGTCCATAGCGTTTCAAACGCAACGTTTCGAGAATCTCGAGTGCTTCTACCCGGCGTCCGACACGATTCAGTGCCTCTGCCTTGAGCAGCTGGATATCCGCCCACCGGTATATAATGATGTTGTTGTCATGGTAACCGCCCGAGGGGAAATTCTTACCAGTGTATTTCCATATTTCCGTCGTTTCGCTGGTTACATCCTTGATCGTCTCCGTAGCCCTCGGATCGCCTTCATTCTTACGAGCCTGAAATAGTTCCAGGCATGTTCGGTTGGGGCGGAAATCACAGAAACCTGTCCAACGGCCGTTCAGGCCGCTTAATGCCGATTCGGCATTACTGAACTGCAACTCGAAAATCGACTCTCGGAGGTTGCCCACTCCCGTTTCATTCGTGGCAGATTTGAACATCTTCCCCCAATCCGCCGAGGCGACATAATCGTAAGAAATGCTTCCCATCGTATTCTTGATGCTGTCGGCATACAGAATCGCATTCTCATAATCGTGCATCCACATTAAAACGTCGGTTCGCAGCGCATAAACGGCAGCCAATGTACCCCGACCCCGATTAGAACGGTTGTCAGATCCGTAATCGATCGCCATCCCCTCGCGAGCCTTGTCCAAGTCGCTCAGGATTTGTTCGAAAATCAAATCCTTTGAAACCCGTTTCACGAACATATCCTCATCCGTACTGGTCACCGGCTCGGTTACCAGCGGTGCATCGCCCCACACGCGAACGATATAGAAATAAGCCAGTGCCCGAGCCCAATAAGCTTCGCTTACCAGTTCTGCCCTCTTGGTTTCGGAAAAGTCGTTATCCACAATCCGTGGGATATAATATATGCAATAATTGGCTGCACCGATCCACAGATAAAGCGACTCCCAGCTGGAAGAACTCATACCGGCATTAAGCACATTGGTTACAAGACGCTCAGCCTGATCGGATGAGTTGTCACGCGTAAGCAATCCTCCGCGGGCATCACCCCAGTAGGCGTAATTGGCTTTCAAAGCACTCTGCATGCGAGGATAAATTCCCAGCACACCTGCCTCGGCTTCTTCGGCACTGTTCCAGAAATTGTCGAAGGTAAAATTGCTGTCCGGCTCCAAATCGAGCAAACTGGTACACGAGGCGAATGCACCGATTGCAAAAGCGGCGACAACAAAACGAATATGTTTTTTCATATGC
>CASDWR010000230.1 GCA_949284665.1 uncultured Rikenellaceae bacterium
GGGCGACCATGCCACCCTGAACATTAATCATGCGGGTAATTTCTTCTTTTGAATATTTGCCACTGAAGCAGAGCCGGACCAACGGTAGAGCCGTCAAGCCTCCCGCACGTTCCGGAGAGAAAGGCCCTTCTCCGTCGAGCGCATTGTTTACATCCACAACCACACCATTCCTATGTGCTCCGACCGATATGCCGCCTCCGAGATGGGCAACGATGAGATTCATCTCCTCATAATGACGGTTGCAACTTTCGGCATAATTGCGCGCGACGGCTTTTTGGTTCAGGGCATGGAATATCGAGACCCGTTGTATTTCGGGCAATCCGCTTATCCGTGCCACGTCCTGCAACTCATCTACGACGACAGGGTCGGCGATGAAAGCACGTGCTTGTCCCATGCGTGCTATATCGTCAGCCAGCAAGGCTCCCAGGTTTGAGGCATGATGCCCCATCGGACGATGTTTCAGATCATCGATCATCCGGTCGTTCACTTCATAAACTCCCGACCGGATGGGTTTGACCAGGCCGCCCCGTCCAATTACGGCGTCGAGTGTCGAGATGTCGATTCCTTGATCGTGGAGAGCGGAGACAATTATACCCTTACGAAAATCGAGTTGATCAATGACCGAGACATAACGTTTCAACTCCTCGGCCGAATGTCTGAGTGTGAGAGAAAGTATCTCCGTCGTGTTTTCGAAGAGGGCCAGTTTTGTGGATGTAGAACCTGGATTGATGGCCAGGATAGTGAAATTTTTCATTTGACGACGGTCGTGTTATTTG
This sequence comes from uncultured Rikenellaceae bacterium, assembly GCA_949284665.1. GTDB lineage: Bacteria > Bacteroidota > Bacteroidia > Bacteroidales > Rikenellaceae > Tidjanibacter. The sequence continues at coordinate 777 of CASDWR010000230.1, forward strand.
TTGGTTGACAGGCAACATGCCAATGCGATGGAATACAGTTTCGTCTCTCTTGTGTCACCCCGGGATGTGAGTACGCAAGGGACCTTGGTTCCGGTTACCACTCCTGCAAGATTGGCTTTGCAGAGTTTCGTGCAACTTTTGAAGAATACGTTTCCTGCATCGATGTTGGGGAAAAGCAGACAATCCGCATCTCCTGCTACCGGACTGGAAAGTCGTTTGGTGATGGCCGTTTCTTCGTCGATCGCCACGTCGAGTGCCAAAGGTCCGTCGATCAGGATATTGCTTCCCAACTGTCCCCTTTCGCCCATTTTGGCGATGAGGGCTGCTTCGACGGACGAGGTGACATTGGGCAACAGTTGTTCACTGGGAGCGATACAGGCGATCTTCGGTTTTTCGATCCCCAGTGCTCGCGCTGTAGATATCAGGTATCGGACCATCTGGCATTTTTGTTTGAAATCGGGGTAGGGTATGACGGCTACATCACTCACTAAAAGCAGTTTATGGTATCCAGGAATTTCGAGTGTGGCAACGTGGCTGAGTACACCCTTCGGAGGGACGAGCCCGTACTCTTTGGAGAGAATAGCGTGCATGTACTTGTCGGTTGAGACAAGTCCTTTCATCAGCAAGTCGCCTTCGCCTTCGCTTATCATGCGGACCGCACGTTCCACGCATTTCGTGTCGTTGTTTTCAGGTATGACGGTAAAACGGCTTGGGTCTATCCCCTTTTCATTGCATATTCTTTCGATTTCAGCGGGATTTCCGAATATCGTCGGCGCGACCAGTCCGGCTTCTACGGCGTCGTTTACCGCTTCTATCGTGTGGCAATCCTGACCGTAAGCTACGATCAGTTTACGTACGCCCTGTGATCGGGCTGACTGAACGATGTCTGCTAAATGTCTGATCATAATGCGATGTGTTGTTTGGTTATGGCGGTTAAAGGTAACGATTCCATTTAAAAAAACAAGCGATCGAGAATAAATTTTTACTTCGATCGCCTGAATTTGGTAAATTTGTAATATTTCAGATCATTTTTTAACAATATTGAAAGTATCCCGGGCAATTACCAACTCTTCATTGGTGGCGATTACGGCAACTTTTACTTTCGATTCGGGTTTGGTGATTACGGTGTTTTGTCCGCGCACAGTAGCATTTAGCGTATGGTCGAAATCGATTCCAAGGAATTCCATGTTCGAACATACCGCATCTCGCATGGCACTGTCATTTTCTCCGACACCTCCCGTAAATACGATCAGGTCTACACCACCCATAGCGGCCGCATAGGCCCCGATGTATTTTTTGATTCGGTAGAAATAGACATTGAGGGCCAGTTGGGCACGTTCGTTTCCGGCATTTTTGGCTGCTTCAATATCACGCATGTCGGATGATATCCCTGTGATGCCAAGTACGCCCGATTCTTTATTGAGCATGTTCCACGTTTCGTCTTGGGTCATGTTCTCCTTTTTCCCGATGAAAGTGACAGCACCGGGATCGATCTCACCGCTGCGTGTCCCCATAACCAAACCATCGACGGGAGTGAATCCCATCGAGGTATCCACACTTTTCCCGTTGAGGATGGCCGTTATTGAACCGCCGTTTCCGATGTGGCAAGTAACAAGTTTGGAATGCTCGAAGTCCAAACCGGTCAAAGCACACCCTTGTTGGGCAACGAATTTGTGGCTGGTCCCGTGAAATCCGTAACGTCTTACACGGTATTGCTCGTAATATTTGTAAGGCAATCCGTAAATAAAAGCCTTTGCTGGCATTGTCTGATGGAAGGACGTGTCGAAATTGGCCACCTGCGGAACGTCGGGTAAAAGTTCGCCGATAGCATAAATTCCTTTCAGATTGGCGGGTATGTGAAGGGGAGCCAACTCTACGCACTCTTCGATCCGACGGATCACGTCTTTCGTAATCAGTGCACTCTGTTTGAAATATTCACCGCCGTGCACAACCCGATGGCCGACAGCCCCTATTTGATGCAACGATTCAACCACCCCCGTTTCGGGATCGGTAATAGCTTTGATTATCAGATTTATCCCTTTCGTATGATCGGGAATCGCGGTTTTGATTTCCACGGGTTCCTTGCCTGTCGGCTTGTGGGTTAGGAGTCCGTTGTCAAGGCCGATTCTCTCGACCAATCCTTTGGCCAGGAGTTTGTGTTCCGTGATGGCGTTCATTTCGATAACCTGATACTTTACCGAAGAACTGCCGCAATTCAGTACGAGAATAATCATGGTTGTTTCTTCTTGTTTTTTCAGTTCGATAGTCGATGGGTTCGGTCGAGTTGACTATTGTCCGTTGGCCTGGCATACGGTGATGGCGATCATGTTGACCACGTCATCTACGGAGCATCCTCTGGAGAGATCGTTTATCGGAGCGGCCATCCCTTGGAGAATCGGACCGATTGCTTCGGCATGTGCCATTCGCTGAACGAGTTTATAGGCGATATTGCCTGTTTCGAGTGTTGGGAATACCAGTACGTTGGCTTTGCCTGCGACCGGACTTCCGGGGGCTTTCTTGGCTGCAACGCTCTCGATCAGAGCGGCATCGGATTGGAGTTCGCCGTCGATTTGCAGGTCGGGTGCGGCCTGTTTTGCGAGTTGAGTTGCCTCTACCACCTTGTCGACCATTTCGTGTTTGGCAGATCCTTTCGTGGAGAAACTCAACATGGCGATCCGAGGTTCGAAACCGGCAATGGCACGGGTGGTCCGGGCCGTGATAACGGCAATTTGTGCCAGTTCCTGAGCCGTGGGGTTCGGCAGTACGGCACAGTCGGCGAACACCATGACACCGTCCTCTCCGAAACTCTTGTCCTGCAGCAACATGACGAAAGCCCCCGATACTACGCTGATGTTCGGCAGGGTTTTGACATATTGGAATGCGGGACGAAGCACGTCGCTGGTGGCATTGTCGGCTCCGGCCACTTCCCCGTCGGCATCTCCGGCCTTGACCATGACGGCACCCAGACAGAGTGGATTGAGCAACTGTTCGGCGGCAACCTCGGGAGTAACCCCTTTCGAACCTCGCAATGCGACCATCAGATCTATATAACGTTGTTTGTCCGGCAGGTTGGTGGGGTCGACAATTGTGGCGACGGCAATGTTTTTCAGCCCGAACTTTTGCGATAGTTCCTTGATTTCATTCGGGTTACCGATCAATACGATTTCAGCCAGTCCTTCAGCGATTGCCCGATCCGCAGCTTTCAACGTTCTCTCTTCCGTTCCTTCCGGCAATACGATGCGTCTGGGGGAACTTTTGGCTTTGCCTTTGATTTTTTCTACGAAATTCATATGGTATATGTTCTGTTTATTGTTTGATAATCTTGCTTCCTATTATTACCCCGAGCCACACACAGGCCAAACAGGCGAGTATGCTGGCAGCGATGTAGGCTGTGGCGGTCAGGTATGCTCCGTTCTTCATCAATCGCAATGATTCGAGCGAAAAAGCGGAGAAGGTGGTGAACCCGCCGCAGAATCCGGTTGCCCCGAAGAGCAGCCAACTGCCCGAAGAGACGGACCCCATCAGCATTCCGATCAACAACGACCCTGTTGTATTGACCGAAAGGGTCCCCCACGGGAACGTGGACGAAGGGGCGGACCATATGGATACCACCGTCGAGAGACAATACCTCAATGCACTCCCCGCGAATCCTCCGCAACCTACCAACAGCATCTCTTTAAACATGGTATGCACTCGAACTTTTGTTTCCTCCATGCAAAGGTAATCAAAAAAAGCTATGGTTGGTCATCCGAAATTCAGTCTTCGTATTTGTATCCCACGCCTTTGATTGTAACGATATGTTTGTCGCCGATTTTTTCTCGCAGTTTACGGATGTGGACATCGATGGTCCGGTCGCCGACAATTACGTCATGTCCCCATACGGTGTCGTAAATTTCATCGCGGGAGAATACTTTTTGCGGCTTTGAATAGAGTAAGGCGAGCAGGTTGAATTCTTTTCTGGGGAGGAATATTTCACGGCCCTCTTTTCGGACGATGAAACGGTCTTTGTCAATGACGATTGAATGGCCGGATTGCGAGGATGTGCCGGGAGCGTCGATGCGCTTGAGCATGGCTTTGATTCGGCTGACGAGCACTTTGACTCGAATGGGCTTGGTGATGTAGTCGTCTGCCCCGGCATCGAATCCGGCAATTTGCGACTCCTCTTCGCTTCGGGCGGAGAGGAACGTGATCAACGTATCGCGCAGTTGCGGATATTGCCTGATTTTTTCGCAAGTGGCAATCCCGTCCATCTCGGGCATCATCACATCGAGCAGGATCAGATGGGGAATGATTTTCAATGCAATTTCAACTGCCTCTTTCCCATTGGTGGCAGTGTGTACTTCGTAACCTTCACGGATCAGATTATAGCTTACGAATTCCAGAATGTCGGTCTCGTCATCGACGAGCAGGATACGGTAAGTCATGTTTTCGATGCCTTCTTTTCGATTGGCTCTGCAAAGTAATGATTTTTCCACGAAAGAGCCGCCTTCTTTTTCGGAAATCTTTCTTTTTTTTGTTTTGCGCGCTTTTTTGCATGAAAACATTGGGTAAATAGGGAAAATGAACTACTTTTGTAAGTTACCTTGAAGGTATATGGGAAGATTCATAAAAAACGTTACGAGATGGCTACTGAAAGATTAAACCAGTCTGTTCCGGAGGAACAAGTCAGCGAACAACATGTCGCTGAAGATATGCAAACGGATCCTAACGGGAAGCAAACGGCTTCCGAAGAGACACAGGCCGAGCAACCGTCGATGGAAGAGGAGACGGCCGGAGACATGACGGCTGAAACGGTAAATTTTGCAGACGAAGAGGCGGCTCTTGCGGCATCTGTCCCGGAGTTGAATCTGGACGATGAAGAGGATGAAATGGATGCCGAAACCGGGGTGGCTCCGGAAGAGGAGAACCGTGCGGCGGAAAGCATTGCAGGGAAA
>CASDWR010000231.1 GCA_949284665.1 uncultured Rikenellaceae bacterium
ACGAAGTGTATGAAAGTCCCGATGAATGCGGGGGAGCGGCTGACGGATCGTTATGCCGGGAAAAGGGACATGAGGAGTGGCAAGAAATGAACGAACCGGCTCCCCGATACGATTTCGTATCGGGGAGCCGGTTGAACGCTCCCGGACGATGCGGGAGAAAAGATACGGGTTCGTTGTCATGCAAGAACCGGTTCCGGTCTGGTCTCCGGTTTCGGGGCGAAAATATTGACTCCGAGTTTGCGTGCGATGTATTTGACTGCTTCTTGAGCCTTGACCGAATTCCCCGAGGCATCGAGAGGGGGAGCAAACGCAGAAATCCCCATAATTCCCGGCACTATTCCCATGATGCCGCCACCGACACCGGATTTTGCCGGGATGCCCGAGGTGTATAGCCAGTCGCCCGTATGTTCATAGAATCCCACGGCGGCGATCAACGATACGATTTTAGGAGTGAGTTCACTGCGGAACACCTGTTTGCCTGTAACAGGGTTTCGACCGCCGCAGGCGATGGTTGTTGCGGCGATTGCCAGTTGGCGGGCAGTCACGCCCATTGAACACTGTTTCGTATACAGGTCGAGAGACATTTCCGGGTCGTCATAGATACGGCTGTAATTTTTAAGCAGCCAGGCAATTGACCGGTTGTTGAAGTTGGTATCCGATTCCGAACGGTAGAGTTCATCGATAAGCGTGAGGGGCGAACCGCACAAATCGGTTTGGAAATCGACGATGGCTTGCCATTTCCGTTGTTTGTCTCCTACGGGTTTTACCATGCTGCAGGCAGTGATTGCCCCGGCATTTACGAGCGGGTTGGTCGGATGGTCCTTTTCGAGCAGAATCGCCATGATCGAATTGAAGGGGAGACCGGTAGCGTCCGCACCGATCTTTTCCATGACGGTCTTGCTGTCGTACTGGTTCATGACCAGTAAGGCCGTGGGGACTTTCGACACCGATTCGATTCCAAATCGATACTGTGTGTCGCCTGCATCGATCGTTTCACCCGAAGGGAGGCAGACGCTGATGCCGAAAAGCGAAGGGTCGATTCCGGCCAGATAGGGAATATAATCGGCATTTTTGCCCCCTTTGGTGCCTTTGAGATGTTCGTATGCTTCGTCGACTGTATGTCGGATTTGTTTTGTGTCCAGATTTTTCATGATCAGGATTATTTGTTCTTTTTTTGTTGTTTGTCGGGATTGCTGTTCGAGGCAGGTTGTTTTTTCGGAGTAGTCGGTGCAGCGGTTGTCGTGTTGGAAACAGCGGTTGCAGCTGTGGCTGATGCGGTGGATGCCTCCCAGTGGAAGGGGGCGAATTCGTTTGCTGCATCCGGGTTTCTCCACGAGGGTTTCCGGGATGCGTAAATGATGTACGGAATGATTACGACGACGATACATCCGATAATCAGGACAGAGAACCAAACGGTATTGCTGCCGGTAGCGATCTGTCCGGGAGGGATAAAACTGAGTATGAAAGCCAGCAGAGCACCGCAAAAACCGAGACCGGCCAGCAGCCACATCATTCCGTTGCCCTTACCCAGACGGAAAGGACGGTTGAGATTTTTCATCTTGTACCGAAGCATGATGGCAGAGGCGAACATCAGCATATACATGATCAAATAGAGCAATACGGTAAGTTGTGAGAGAATCTGGTAGAACGACTGTACCGAGGGCATTACTACGAACAGCAGACTGAGTAGTGTGACGATCCCTCCTTGAATGAGCAGGATGTTGCGTTGAACGCCTATTTTATTGGTTTTTTGGAAGAAAGGGGGCAGATAGCCGGCTCTCCCGACGGAAAAGATACCTTTCGACGGTCCGGCCACCCATGTCAGCACGCCTGCCAGAACTCCGAACATCAGAGCGACGGCGATGATCGGCGATGCCCAACTCATGTGAAGGTATTTGAAATAGTTGTCGAATCCGATCAACAGACTTTGTGTCAGGTTAATATCCTTTGCCGGGATGATGAACCCGAGAGAGAATGTTCCCAGGACGAAGATGCATACCGTAATCAAAGAGCCGATGATGATGGCTTTCGGGTAGTTTTTACTCGGGTTTTTCACATCCATCACATGAATCCCCATCATTTCCATTCCGGCATAGAAAAGGAATATGCCCGAGGCGAGTACGAGGTTATCGAGTTTGGAGAGGTCGGGGAAGAAGCCCTGACTCATATCCATGTTGTTGTGCCCGCCGCTGGCCAGGTATATGATTCCGAGAACGATCAGCAGTCCGGCCGGGATGATGGTTCCGACGAGTCCGCCGATTTTGGCGATTTTACCGACCCAGTTGAGTCCTTTGAGCGAGATGAAGGTTGCAATCCAGTAGATGATCAGTACAACGATTAGGGTGAACATCTTGTTGGAGGCCAGCGACATGTCGTGTGTTTGGTCCATGCCGATAAAGGCGATCGATACGGCGCCGAATGTCAATACGGTCGGATACCAGATCGTGCTTTCGATCCATTGGAGCCAGATGGCCAGGAATCCGGTCCGGGCGCCCATTGCTTCGCCCACCCAACGGAATACGCCTCCTTGTTTATCCGAGAACATGGCGGCCAGTTCAGCGGCTACCAATGCCGTAGGAATCAGAAAGACGATGGCGGCGAACAGATAGTAGAAAGCCGACGACAATCCGTATTCGGCTTCGGCTGGAAGTCCCCTGAGACTCACCACGGCCGTGACGTTCATGATGGCGAGCGTCATCACACTCAATTTGAATCCGGTGTTTTTCTTTACGTCCATTTTTCTTTGATATTATGTAATGAAAATTCTGTACCGACCGATCATTATGCAAAGAGTGTGCAAAAAATAAAAATACTGATTGAACCGATATTCCATAAGAATTACAAATAATATGGAAGTCTCGAAAAAAGTAAATTAAAAAAAATATATTCAGTATAATTAATTGAAAATTTATATAAAATAACTTGAATCATAAGATTATGTTTCATAAATTTACAACGTACGACATACTCTGTTTCGAATATTTCGATGCAGGAAATGATAAAAATTACATCAATGGGAAAAATTGTTAGTCGGTGTACCTGGACATTGCTTGTCGGGATGTATTGGGTATAAAAGCCTGCAATTGTCCTTCATACAGTTCAATGGCACAGCTGGTGAAAACTGATTCTGGAAACTTTGGCCGATGGTGAGGATGGAGGACGCTTTACCGGGCAACAAGACCCGGGTCAAGATGGATGGTGTGATATGGTGGAAGATTGTTTTAAGGACGAACCGTGTATTAATTAAAAGATGTTGAAAATTATTTATGAAAGCTAGGTTTTTATTGTTTTTGATTCTCCTATTTGGGATGTTCAGTTGCAAAGGTCCTGGAGTATCGACGGGTGATTATGCCGTTATACCGGTTGATTTGAAGGATAAAGGGGTCATGACCGACGAACCGATGTTCGATGATTTCGATTATTTGATGCTGGAGACCTCCGACAGCAGCCTGCTTGGAGAGGTTGCTCAAACGATCCTCTCCGAGGACCGTATTTTTATCTATACGATGTTTCCGACGGGTTCCGTAAAGGTGTTCGACAAGTCGGGCCGTTACCTTTATTCGCTGCATCGCGGACGCGGTCATGGGGAATTGCTCTATCCCAACTCCATAGCCCTCGACCGGAATGCCCGTCAGTTGCTGGTGTTGGACAAATACGATGCGGTGGTACGCTATGACCTCGACGGGAATTTCATCGATAAGCAAACATACGCCGGGATGCCCAATTTCTATTTTGAACGTTTGGGAGACGGAATGCTTTTTTTCAATCCGAACATTACGGGATCGACGCAGATGTGGCTGACCTATTGCGACAGTACGGGTCACAGAAGCGAATTTTTACCCCGGGTAGGCAAATTCCGGTTGTTTATCATGCAGGGCGGGTGTTTTACCCGGACCGATGACGGTGGAATATTGGTCAATACGCTCGGTTACGATACGGTTTATATGGCCCGTCCGGACGGCACGGTGAAACCCCGTTTCGTATTCGATTTCGGTTCTCGGGGAATCGGGGCACGCATGGAGTCTTATGTGGATCATAAGGACTATAACGAAGACATTGAATCGGGTATGATTTCCAATCCGAAAGATATGGGGTTGTTCGGCGATGAATTGTTGTTCCGTTTGACTTCAGGTAAAAAGGACTATTTCGGTATATACGACATCTCTTCCGGTAAGTTACGGGTAACGGATCGGCAGTTTGCCGAGTTACCCCAGATGCCGCACAGAACGGGATATACGGAAGATGCCATGCTTTATGCCATTTCGCCGTTGGTGCTGTCGGAGTATTTCGAGGAGCATCCGCCCCGTTCGTCGAAGGCACGTGAGTTGATGCGATTGTGCAACGAGGAAGGGAATCCCATCCTGATCTTCGGTCGGCGATAGGATGGGTTTCCGCAAGATTTCGCTTTTCCGTCGAGTCCGGCGGTAGCGAGGTCCGGGAAAATGGAAACCGGGTGCGGACAAAGTCC
>CASDWR010000232.1 GCA_949284665.1 uncultured Rikenellaceae bacterium
GCATCCGAATCTACAAATGGGCGCTCGAATACCTGTTGTAAAAAAGATGCTGAAAAAATATCGTTCAGTAATTCGACAGACAGATCAACCTGTTCCACTTCATACCCTTTGCGATGCAAATAGCCTTTTAGATAGGCCGTGGCAGGATAGGGCGCATTGGGTTGTAGAAAAGGAGGCGTAATAAGCAACAGTTGGCACATAGACAATTCTCGTGTTATGCAAATTCGACCGACAGTCCATCGTAGGCATACTCGATATTGTCGGGTAATTCGTGGCAAATGTCGGCATATAGACCGATCTGATGAGACATGTGGGTGAAAAGCGTTTGTGCGGCACCGATTTTTCGGCTCACTTCTACAGCCTCGGGCACACAAAAATGGGAAAGATGTTTCTCATGCCTCAGTGCATTGATAACCAGTAGTTTTAATCCTTTCAACCGTTCGATCTCCGTATCGGATATAAAATTGAAATCGGTGAGATAGGCGATATCTCCGATTCGGTATCCCATTACGGGGAGACGGTAGTGACGACCGGGAACGGGAGTGATTTCCAAATCACCGATTCGAAACGGCCTGCCCGGGACCACTTCGCGCAACTCGATCTCAGGAACACCCGGATAGGGGTGGTCTGAGAAAGCATAATCGAAATCCTTGCGTACGCTCTGCTGAACACGGGCGGTTGCATATATCGGAACGGCCTTGCTTTCGAAATAGTTGAACGCCCGTACATCATCGATACCCGCGATGTGGTCCTTGTGCTCATGCGTCAAAAGAATGGCATCGAGGGTATGTACCTTTGCCCGCAACATTTGGTATCGAAAATCCGGACCGGCATCGATAACGATGCGAACGTTATCGCTCTCGATCATCACCGACGATCGCAATCGTTTGTCCCGCGGGTCGGTCGACCGACAGACAGCACAATCACAAGCAATCATCGGCACGCCTTGTGAGGTGCCGGTTCCGAGGAAAGTAAGCCGAATCATGACACAACAGTTCTGATATCGACCTCAAAAATACGAAAAATAAAGAGTCCCGCCAACAATTTGCGGGACTCTTTATTTCCTGGTCGAGTTGATTGTCTTGAATTATTTGGCCACACGTTCGAGCCATTTCACCATAGCGAACATGGCGAACATCGAAAATGCACAAACAGCGACGAATACCCACCATGTGGCCGAAATAGAGATGTTCTCATACATGATTGCTCCAAGGAACAGAGAGAAGTTGCCCACGGCCGTTGCCCCCAGCCAGCAACCCTGCATCAAGCCCTGAAGGTGAGTCGGTGCTACTTTCGAAACGAATGACAAGCCGAGCGGTGAAATGAAAAGTTCCGCTATGGTGAGGATCAAATAGGTGATGAAGAGCAACCACGGAGTAACGCGTTGAGCGTCGGGAAGTCCTCCCATGGCTTGAACCTCCGACAGTTTAGGCAATCCTATCGAACCGAGAGCCATAATAATGAATGCGACGGCTGCGATTCCCATACCGATACCGATTTTTCGGGGAGTGGAAGGTTCCTTGCCGCGCTTGGCCAAAGATCCGAATACCCACATTACGATCGGCGTCAGGCAGACAACGATGAACGGATTGATGGATTGGAATATCTCGGCCGAAATCTCGAACCCGAATACACGCAACAGCGTGTAATCTTTCGCAAACATGGTCAGCGTAAGGCCATTCTGGTGAAATGAGAACCAGAAGAAAATGACAATGGCGAAAACGGCAAACAAGGCCCCGATCCGTTGTTTGATTTCGCGGGCATCCTGTTTGATCTCCTCTTTGCTGACGGTGGTGCCGGATGCTTTTTTGGGAGTGGCTTTCGGGTCGGGCAGAATCCGTTTATATGCGAGGAAGATGGCCAAAGATACGAGCATCGCCAGAATCGCAACGGAGAATGCCCAATGGAATCCCGTATTGAAAGCCGTAAGATAGTCGTTCGCAAATGCCGTCAGGTCGGCGGGGACCGTGCCGCCGGAAACCTGAGTGGCAAGTTCCGTAAATCGGCCGTTGAACACCTCTTGAGTCATCGTCCCGTTTTTCACCTGCCAGCAGAGGGCGGGAAGGTCCGCATTATAGAGGTATCCTTGAAGTTTGACCAGGTAATTTCGTACCCAGACGGCAATAATCGGAGCGAACATACCGCCGATATTGATAAACATGTAGAATATCTGGA
>CASDWR010000233.1 GCA_949284665.1 uncultured Rikenellaceae bacterium
CAAACGATCGTGCAACTTGCCGTATATCGTAGGAGTTAAGAGTAGGCAGACCGTCTTGCAACGGCGGTTGAAACACACAAAAACGCACTATGATGAAAAATCGGGCGCACCGAATCCGCGATGAGTGAAAATCACCCGATCGCACATACAGACAAACTGATTGTTGAACCAAAAAATCATGAAACGATGGAAAAGATAATATGCATTGGGGAGAAAACATGAACGGTTCTTCTCGACCAGCTGAAAGAGTTGTCCGCGCTTGCCTTGCAGGTATGCCGCCGGTTCGATCCGCAGACCTCGGACAGTTACATGGACAGTGCTGATGTCTGCAGGGTATTGAATATCACCAAACGCCTCCCTGCAAAGCTATCGGGATAAAGGCATTTTACCCTATACCCGTATCGGCGGCAAGTTCTTTTACCGGGAGCGTGACATGGCCGACTATCTCGAACGCAGAACCGTCAAAAAACAATAGCCATGTTCGACTACCTGAACAGCGAGAGCGAGGAGGTGAAAGCCGTGCTCGCACAACTATCCGAGGCGAAACAGGCATTGCAACAGGCGAGGGACAACTATCGTCCTTCGATATTGGATGAACGTTATCTTACGGGCGAGGAGGTTTGTCGCTATCTGCACATCTCGCCGCGCACACTCCAAACCCTGCGTGATACACGGCAGATCCCATTTACCGTTATCCGTGGGTGGGTGTTTCTCTATCCCGAAAGTGGAATAAAAAATATTCTTAACAAAAACGGAATTTGATTTTCAGAGGGAGGAGTAAAATAACCTACTCCCTCTTTTTTAAGATTAAACAGGAAGAGACACGGTGAACCGACATCCTTTCCCGATTTCACTTACAATCGAAATCGTGCCTCCATGTGCCTCCACAAAATCTTTCGAAATGGCCAGGCCCAATCCACTTCCCTGAACTTTGGTGCCGGGAACCCGGAAATATCGGTCAAAGATACTCTTATGGTAACGGGGATCTATGCCGCGACCAAAATCTTGCACATAGATATCCACTTGCTTGTCATGTTGTGCCGCTCCGATAATGATACGGGAATTCTCCGGGGAGTGATGTATCGCGTTCGACAGCAGATTAGTGATGACCCAAGCAATCTTCTCGTTGTCTACAAACAGTTTCGAAATTTTTTCGGGGTATTCTACTTCGACAAAACAATGGAAGCGTTCTGTCAACACTTGAGTGGCTTTTATGGCATATTCGATCAACTCAATAGGCTTGATGATTTTGGGCATCAGTTTTAGTTTCCCCGATTCTACCTGGGTGAGGTTCAACAACTCGCCGGTAATATTTAACAGCCGATTGCTGCTTTCTCGAATACTGCCTAATAACTGGGTTTGTTCTTCATTGAGAGATCCAAGCCGCGAATCCCCGAGCAACTGCAGGCTCATCAGTATTGATGAAATAGGAGTTTTCATCTCATGAGAGACCGTTGCAATGTAATTCGTTTTAGCAGAATCCAACTCTTTATATTTGGTGACATTATTCAATATAATCAGATTCCCGACAAACTGTTGCTGTGTTTCACCTACGGGATTTATGTATAGAGGAATATTATCCATTTGGAAGTAGCTCTCCTTGTTGTCCGCATAAATTTTCAAGGGTTCATGTTCTAGGTCGTCATGTTCTGCATATACTTCCCGGATGAGCCGTCTCAACAAATCGTTATTCAGAGCTATTTCCGCTGCATTACGCCCTATGATATTACCTCGTTTCAGGTTTAGAATCGAAAATGCCTCGTCATTCATAAAAAGGATATTCCGCTCCGAATCCAGGCCGATGATCGGCTCATGCAGGCTGTTGACGATGGCTTCGATCCGTTTCTTCTCCGTTATGAGCCGGTCGAGCGAGCTGCGCCGGTATTCCGACAGTTTGCAGGCCATATCGTTGAATGATGCGGCCACGGCGCTGAACTCCTTGTTATCGCCGAAATCGAGGCGTTCGTCGTAGTTGTGGTTGGCGATCTGGGTGATTCCCTGTTTCAATTTATCGATCGGCCGCAAAATAACCGCCGGGAAGCGGATCAGGAAAACTGCCGCCAACAGGATACACAGGATGGACAATATCGTGAGCCATTGGACCGCACCTTCCGCACGGGATTCCATCCCCGAGCTTTTGGACCGTATCGAGCTCATATTGAGTTCCATTACCCGATACAGGTCTTCGCGGATTGCCTGAATCTGGGCAATGGAGACCGAGTCCGTCAATGCGTCGATCTTTTGGGTCAGTGCTGAAGTTACCTCCTTTTCGTTCACCTCGGTAATGTTCTGTTGCTGAAGTTCCAAGCTGTTTATCAAAACGCCCCGCGATGTGGAGTCTTGCGAGAGACGGTCCAGCGAGCGTAACATCTCTTCCACGTAATGCACCGAATTGTAGTTATCCGCGAGTATGTCTTTTGATGCGACAGAAAGCTGTCGGACCGATCGGACCGATTGGAGACCCAGTAAAAGAATCAGCACGAACAATACGCCTATACCTAATGTCAATCTGTTACGAAGATTCATTACGATAAAATAATTAAATCCACATTGAGTTTGGCCAACCGGTTCAACAGGTGTCGGAACCTGAGAGCCGTTACAAACAGCGAATATAGCGAAAATCGGGG
>CASDWR010000234.1 GCA_949284665.1 uncultured Rikenellaceae bacterium
ACTACAGAGCGTTAGCAATGCCGCGCCCCAGCGGGGAATCCGAAACCGGAACCGTCTGATTCGAAGGTTGACGAAAAAGTCGACCAACGGTTGTCCCATGACCGCCAATACTGCCGACACCAACACATAAGCCACAATATTGCTGAACCGCCACACGAGGAAAAGTCCCACGGTCACGGCGAGAATGGCAAGCAGGTATTTCGGGAATTTGTTCATATAACGGTTGCGACAAAGGGTGAGTTTTCGAGATGGGAAGATGGTTGGCGGCCACCGTCATCGATCGGGTTCCGCATCGTCTCCTTCCATCGACACACCGGATCCTCCGATTACGACATGTTGTTTTTTTCGGGTTTATGTTTTTCAGGATCGGGCTTCAAACGTGCGATGGGAGTTTGGGATCCAACCACTTTTTGGTTCAGGGAGACCAATACTTCCGCATCGGTTGGCAGAAAGAGATCCACCCGCGAACCGAATTTGATGAATCCGCATTTGGCATTTTGTTCCACGGTTTTTCCTTCCTGCGCATAGTTGACGATACGGCGAGCAATCAAACCGGCAATTTGTCGGAAGAGGATCAGGCGTTCACCCGTATCGACAACGGTAGTCATACGTTCGTTCTCTTCGGAAGACTTCGGATGCCATGCCACCATGAAGTCGCCCGGATGATACTTGCGGTACACTACCCGACCGCCCACGGGAAACCAGTTGATGTGGACATTCGACAGCGACATGAAAACGGATACCTGTATTCTGTTCTCATTGAGAAACTCTCGTTCTTCCACCTCTTCGATCACCACGACCTTGCCATCGGCAGGTGCGAATACCACCCCTTCATCCGCTACCCTGGGTCGTTTGGGCTCCCTGAAGAAAAGAGCGATTACGAATACTCCGGCCGCCAACAGGATTCCAACGATCCAAAGTACGACAACCGGCAAAGCGAATCTCCACACGGCTGCCCCCAACAGAATCATTACAAGCAAAGTGGTCGCTCCAGCTATTCCGACTATTCCGTATCCTTCCTTATTCAAAGTCATCGGGATTTCTGTATTTCGGTCTCAAAGGGCAAAAATAATAAAATATACAAAAACAAATGGCAATGAAAGCAACAAAGCGTCAAAACGATCCATGAAACCGCCATGTCCGGGCAAAATATTGCCTGAATCTTTCAAGCCGGCGGAGCGTTTGAACATTGACTCCACGAGATCGCCGTATACGGCACTTACAGCCGTTACGGCTCCCAAGCCTGCCCATATAAGTTCATTACCTCCCGACAATCGGCCACAACCGACGGCAAAAAGCGATGCGAAGACCACGCCACCGAAGAAACCTTCCCACGATTTTTTGGGTGAAATACGTTCGAAAAGCCGATGTTTGCCGATAGCTGTGCCGACCAGAAAAGCGAAAATGTCGTTTACCCACACGATAAAAATAATCGACAAAACGGTCTCAGGACGGTAACTGCCGCCGGCGAAAGCGATAAAGCAAAGCAGTGCCAGGGGCAACGCGGCATAAAGGATTCCGCCCAGCGCCACTGAAATGTTCGTCAACGGATTCTCATTGCGGCGATAAAGCTCAACGATAAAAAACAGCGCCACACAAGGGATCAAGAGAGTCGCCCAGAGAGAATCTGTACAGCCTTTTGCCATGAAAAACGAGAGAATCACGACAAGTGCGCCGACTACCATTGCCAACCCTCGCAAAACCTTCACTCCCTTAACGGCAGCTATTTGAAAAAACTCATACATCGATCCCAATGAGATGGTCAAAGCCAACATCAAGAAAGTATATTCGGAAGCCAGTACCGCCACCAGTACAATTGCCAACAATGCAGCACCGCTGAGTGTACGCACCACGATATTTTTCCCTGTACTGCTACTCATCGCTCGTCTTGTCTTTTATCGCCGTATCCGGTTCCGACCGTTTTGTCGACCGTGCAGCCGTTTTTCTCACCGGTTCGCCATCGGTCGAAAGGTTGTCCGCTTGTCGAGTACCCTCGTTTTCACCTTCGGCTTTTTCATCAGAGTTCTCACCGAGTTTCTCTTCCTTGTGTTCATCGACCGGATTTTTGTGCGACTCACCCGAGTTGCCGTTTCCCTGTCGGGACTGAGCGAGTTTCCGTTCTTTGGCCGATTTACCCAACACCTGTTCGACGTCCTCGGCAAAAATCGTCTCCCGTTCGAGCAACATGTGAGCGAGAGTATCCAACTCCGTACGGTGCGACGACAGAATCTTTTCAGCCATACCATATGCCTCGTCCACAAAACGCTTTACCTCCTGGTCAATAGCCTCGGCCGTCTGCTCGCTGAACGGTTTTGTGAAAGCCATATCCTGTTGTCCCGTGGAGTCGTAATAGCTCAAATGGCCAACCCGGTCGCTCATACCATAATAGGCTACCATGGCATAAGCGATCTTTGTAGCCCGTTCCAGATCGTTCAGGGCCCCGGTTGCGACGGTTCCGAAAACCAGCTCTTCCGAAACCCGTCCCGCAACCAAAGAGGCCATTTGCTGGACGAACTCCTCTCTGGAAGTCATTACCTTGTCCTCCGGCAGATACCATGTCGCACCCAAAGAACGTCCCCGGGGGATGATCGTCACTTTCACTACCGGATCGGAACTCTCTACCAGCCAACTCACCATCGCATGACCTACCTCATGATAAGCCGTCTTGCGTTTGTCTTCCGTGGTCATCAGATTGTGTTTCTTCTCCAAACCACCCACAATGCGGTCAATTGCAGCGAGGAAATCCACCTTGCCGACCGCCTTCTTATCATTACGTGCAGCGATCAGGGCTGCCTCATTGCAGACGTTCGCGATATCGGCACCCGAAAAACCGGCTGTTTGGCGGGCCAAGAATTCCCGGTCTATATCTGCGGCGAGTTTCAGAGGACGCAGATGTACACCGAATATTTCCTCTCTCTCTTTCACGTCGGGCAAACCCACTTCAATCTGACGGTCGAACCGGCCGGCTCGCATCAAGGCCTTGTCGAGGATATCGACCCGGTTCGTGGCGGCCAACACGATCACACCCGAATTGGTCCCGAAACCATCCATTTCGGTCAACAATTGGTTGAGTGTGTTTTCCCGTTCGTCATTGCCCGAGAATCCAGCATTCTTACCGCGGGCACGGCCGATGGCATCGATTTCGTCGATGAAAACGATACATGGCGCCTTCTCCTTTGCTTGATGGAAGAGGTCGCGCACCCGGGACGCACCAACACCTACGAACATCTCCACGAAATCGGAGCCGCTCATCGAGAAGAAAGGCACATTGGCTTCTCCGGCAACAGCCTTCGCCAACAATGTTTTTCCTGTTCCCGGAGGTCCGACCAACAACGCCCCCTTGGGAATTTTACCTCCCAATTCCTTGTATTTTTCCGGCTTACGGAGAAAATCGACGATTTCCATGATCTCCACCTTCGCCTCTTCCAATCCGGCCACATCTTTGAAAGTCACACGGTTCGCCCCATTTTTATCATAAATCTGAGCTTTGGCCTTACCCACATTGAAAACACCCTGCCCGCCGGCTCCGCCGCCTGCACCGCGTGCCACGGAACGCATCATGAAGATCAAAAACGCGATCAAGAGAATGTATGGCACAAAACCGATCAGCAAATCGGACCAGACATTCCGTCGATTCTCGTAAGAGACCGGAATGTTTTCATCGTATTTTGACTGAGCCTTGTCCAGATCGTTCCGAAACGAATCCACGGACCCGATATTGAACACCAGTTGCACACCCTCTTCAGGCATGTGCTTATAGTCGAGTTGAGAACGATATTTGGAAACAGCCTCTCTTTTCAAATACACTTCGGCTTGTTCCTTATTGACAATTTCGATACGTTCCACATCCCCCGCGGCAATCATCTGTTCCACTTCGTACCAGTTGGTTTTAACGGGAGTTTCCCGATTGCCCATCATTCCCCATACGATGATAATCACGATAAAAATGCCATAAATCCACATTCCGATGTTCCTGCGCGGGAAAGGCGACTGAGGCATCTTCCTAGAGGGTCTGCGAGACCCGTTATGCGATCGATTATTTTGTCTGTTCTTGTTATCCGTAGCCATTTAAAATCGTTTATTGAAGCATTCGTCTGAAAATAACGCGCTTTAAGCGCCATTATTACTCTTCGTATTCATATTTTTTCATCGGTGCATCGGCCCACAACTGCTCCAGATCATAAAAACCGCGCAGATCGGTTTGGAAAATGTGCACCATGATATCCGTATAATCCATCACCACCCAAACGGAGTTATTCAACCCTTCGACGCGGCGGACTTTTTCACCCAGCTTCTCCAGCACTTTTTCTTCCACACCATCGGCGATGGCAGCTACCTGCGTGGTCGAATCCGCATTACAGATCACGAAAGCCGAACAGATTGCTCCGTCGAATCCCGACAAATCGAGCGATATAATGTTCTTTCCCTTTTTATCCGCAATGGCGGTTACGATGGTCTCAAGAAGTTCATTCATACGACATGTTTTCTAACTGTTCGGCAAAGGTAGACATTTTACCTTTAAAACACCGCCAACCCCAATAACAAATATCCTGCAAAACATCCCTTTCCCCTAATGCGCTCCTGCCACATGCAGGATTGATTCCCGAAGTTCGCGAATCAATGAATCTTTTACATAGGTACGCCGGACAGCTATGGCTATTTTTCTCGAGAAAGCACCTTTGGCCAGCGTCTTGATTTGAGCCTTGTGTTCGACGGCGACGTAGGGAAGGGTCATTTCCGGGATAATGGTCATCAGTTCGGTATTATCCACGATCCGCATTAAGGTTTCGAGCGAACCGCTCTCAAAACAATACGAGCCATGATCCCGAAATTTCCGTCGGGTCTGACAGAGGTCCAGAATTTGATCGCGGAGACAGTGTCCTTCCGAGAGGAGAATCAAATCGTTCATATCGATCTCTTCGACCCGTACATTACTCCTTTCGAAAAAGGGGTGGTTGGGCGACACGTATACATAAAAACGGTCATCATAGAGATCATCCTCTGCAATGCCACTTGGACAAGTACTCCCTGCGACAATGGCAGCATCGATATCGTCGCTTTCCATGGCTTTCACGATAGCCGGTGTAATCATCTCCTTGATTTCGAGTTCGACCTTCGGGCAACGACGAGTAAAATCCTGTACCAGACGCGGTAAAAGATACGGGGCAATCGTCGGTATCGCCGCCAGTCGCAGATGGCCCGAAATACTTCCCTTGAGTGAAGCCACATCTTCGTAAACGTGATGGAACGACATCAACACTTCACGAGCTCGCTCGATCACTTTTTCTCCCGCTTGTGTCGGAACTACCGGTTTTTTGGAACGATCCAACAGGATCACTCCCAACTCCTCTTCCAAATTCTTTATCTGCATACTGAGCGACGGCTGGGTTACGAAACATCGTTCCGACGCTGCCGAAAAGCTACCGCTGTTGGCTACAGCTAACAGATATTCCAACTGTATGATCGTCATACTCCGCCAAACTTATACACATTGCAAAGTTGATAAAAAAGATTTATACTTCAAAGAGAGAACCGATTCAAATTCGAAAAAAACACGGAAAGATCTTCCTTGGGACAAAAATCGGGGAGACAGACCATTCCCAAAGAGATTCAGACCGTAACAGGAATAAAGCGAGCCGGCCGGGAGGAAGC